>CAZTEA010000167.1:0-3384 GCA_964612315.1 uncultured Oscillospiraceae bacterium
AAAGGTGATAATTTGTGAGTAAGATGGAACTTCTCGCCCCGGCGGGCAATATGGAGTGCCTTAAAGCGGCAGTAAGTGCGGGAGCGGATGCGGTTTATTTTGCGGGAAAGCTTTTCGGTGCAAGAAGCTATGCGGATAACTTTTCCAACGATGAAATAAAAGAAGCTGTAAAATATTGTCATCTTCGTCAAGTTAAGGTGTATGTGACGGTAAACACTTTAGTATCCGACCGTGAAATTCCCGAGGCTATGGAATATTTGAAAATGCTTTGCAATATTGGCGTGGATGCGGTCATTGTTCAGGATATTGGGATTTTAAGCTTGATTAGGGAAAATTTCAAGGAGCTTGCGGTTCACGGAAGCACACAAATGACAATACATAATACAGACGGTGTTTTGGCTTTGGAAAATTTGGGAGCGGAGCAGGTTGTACTTTCAAGAGAGCTTTCTTTGAATGAAATCCGAGAGATTAAGGAAAATTCCGAAATAAAGCTGGAGGTTTTTGTTCACGGTGCACTTTGTATGTGTTATTCTGGACAATGCTTGATGAGCAGCGTTTTGGGAAAACGGTCGGGAAACCGAGGGAAATGTGCCCAGCCTTGTAGGCTTGAATACAAGATAAACGATTTTAATCAAAAAGGCTTTTATATGAGCCTTAAGGATTTATGTGCAATCAAGCACATAAAAGAATTGGAAAAAATCGGCGTGTCTTCGCTTAAAATCGAAGGAAGAATGAAGGGGGAAGAATATGTCCGAGAAGTCGTGGGGATTTACAGAAAATATATGGATTCGGGAGAAGAAATTCACCCCGAGGATTTGGAAAGGCTTAACCGAATATTTTTCAGAGGGGGACAAACCGACGGTTATCTTACGGGAAAATCTGGAAGAGAAATGTTTTGCTTTAATAAGCCGGATAATCCTTATGAGAAGCAGAGCTTAGATAAGAACGCTTTCGTTGAAAAAAGTCGCAAAATTGCCCTTGAGTGCAAGTTTAAAGCCAAAGAGGGCGAATATCCCGAAATTGAAATTTGGGGTATGGGTATTCGGACTTTTGCGCAAGGCGAGACAGTTTTGCAAAAGGGTGAAAGATGTCCGTTAACGGAAGAGTTTATAACGGAGAAGCTTTCCAAAACGGGGGGGACTCCTTATGAATTCAAAGATATAGAGGTTGAAATTGACGGTAAGTCGTTTATGGCGGCAAGGGAAGTTAATGAGCTGAGGCGAAGTGTCCTCGGTAAGTTTGAAGAGAAATATCTTGGCGGATTTTTGAAAAACTGTGATTATACTATACGGGAAATTCCGGAAGAAAAGCGTGAGAGAGCGGAGTTTGTTTGCAAAGTATCAAGCCTTTCGCAGTTTGATATTGTAAAAGAATTTGATTTTGCGGATTTTAAAGTTCCGGCGGGGCTTTTGATTGAAAATCACGAAAAATTTGCTGAATATAAGGATAAAATAATCATAGAAACGCCTGCGATAATCAAAGAAAGTAAGGCGTGTCGCAAAATTACGGACAGCTTGTTTGATTTGGGCTTTAAAAAGCTGGCGGTTAATAATATGGCATTGGTAAATTGCGATAAATTTCAACGCTTCGGAGATTTCCGTCTTAATGTTTATAACAGCCGTTCGCTGGAATTTTTCAAAAATCAGGGGTTTTATTCGGTTGCGCTTTCCCCCGAAATGAACATAGGGGCGATAAGAGATTTGAAAAAGAGTGTTAAAACCGAAGCTACGGTTTACGGCAGACTGCCTCTTATGGTAACCGAAAATTGCATTATAAGAAACAGAGAAAAATGCCCATGCTCACGAGATGTTAATTATTTAACGGACAGAAAAGGCGTAAAGTTTCCCGTTATTCGTGACGGTGGAGAGTGCAGAAGCGTAATACTGAATTCCACGCCGACATTTATGGGAGATAAAATCAATGAAGTAAAAGAGAGCGGCGTTCAACGGCTTATGCTTTATTTTACGACAGAAACAAAAGAGGAAACGGAAAAAATTTGCCGAATATTCTTTGAGGAAAACGGTACCGTTGAAGATTTTACCAGATTGCATTATTATAAAGGAGCGCTATAATGACTTTTTCCGACAAAATTGTAGTAATTTTTTTGCTTATTGCATCGGCTGCGGCAATGGTGCTTGGTGGAATTTTTCTCCCGAAGCAAGAGGGGAAAAGGGTTGTTATCACCGTTGACGGTGACGAATATGCCATCTATGATTTTTCGGAAATTGACGGAAAGAAAATTCTGGAGGTGAAAACCGAATACGGAATGAACAAAATTGAAATTACCGAAAATTTTGTTAAGGTTGTTGATGCGGACTGTCCGGACAAGCTGGATGTTTTGGAAGGGGCAATAAGCAAAACGAACGAAATGATAGTTTGTTTTCCCAACAGGTTGATGATTGAAATTAAAGGCGGGGAAAGAAAGGTTGATAAGGTGACCTATTGATGAGTATTTTCGAACCTTCAAGCTTAAAAGAAAGTAAAAAAATTGTTATTACGGCTCTTATGGTGTCGGTGGGGATTGTATTGCAGATAGTGGAAAGTATGTTTGATATTTTTGCGGTTCCCGGCGGAAAATTAGGACTTTCGAATGTGGCGACCTTGGTGGATATCTTTATTCTTGGTGGTGGAAACGGTGTTTTGGTGGCGTTTTTGCGTTCCTTTTTGGGGTGTATTTTATACGGCGGAGTTCCTGCAATGCCTTACAGCGTATGCGGTGCGGTTTTCAGCGCTCTGTGTATGTGGGGACTGAAATCGGCGTTTTATCCAAAACTCAGCCATGTAGGAATAAGCGTGCTGGGGGCGTTCGTCCATAACACTGCACAAATTGCGGTGGCTGTTGCGATTTTTAAAAGTACGAGTCTTTTGTCATATTTGCCGGTTCTCGTTATAATCGGAACAATAGGCGGAGCGGCAACGGGCTACGGTGCGAAAATATTTTGTCAGAAAGCGGGAATAACCGAACAATGAAGAAAATAATATTGGGTTCACAATCGCCGAGAAGGGCGGAACTTCTCAAAAATGCGGGAATTGATTTTACAGTTTTGGTTTCCGATTGCGAGGAGATTATCGATAAAAATATGGAGTTTCAGCAGATTGTTCAAACCTTGGCTGAACAGAAAAATCAAGCGGTTGTAAAGGATAAGCGCTGCCCTGAGACTGCCGTTGTTATCACGGCGGATACAATGGTGGTTTGCGAAAATAAGATAATGGGTAAACCGAAAGATGAAGAGGATGCATATAAAATGCTTACTCTTCTTGAAGGAAATGTTCATTATGTTTTAACTGGATTTTGCATTTGTGATAAAGAGAGCGGAAAAATAAAAAGCGGAGTTGAAAAAACGACGGTTAAATTCCGCAGTCTTGATGAAGAAGAAATAAGAA
>CAZTEA010000168.1:0-3375 GCA_964612315.1 uncultured Oscillospiraceae bacterium
CCCTTAAAGTGGGCGATACGGTTATGTTCGGCAAGGAAAGCCAAGGAGAGGCGGAAATCGAAAGTGTTGAGATTGTTCCCTCAAAAGTGGAGTATAACAGCGTGCAAAGCGGTGAGAAAAAAACCGTTGATTCGGTTAATAAATACGATGTTATAATAACTTTTTCGGCAAAGGCGAAGGATACGAATGCGGCGTATTTGCTGAGTGATTTGAAAATCAAAGTGGGAAATACGGCGGGATTTAAGAAAAAGGATATCGAAGGAAAGGTGTTTAAAGTCGACGGAGAGATTATAATGCTTGACGATTTGGAGGCGGCGGAAAATGGTAAATAAAGAGGGAAAGCTTTTCGGAAAAATCAGCATTATCGACATTTTGGTCATAATCGTGATTTTTGCGGCGGCTTTGGGAGTTTATGCGAGATTTTTTGCTCCCGCCAAGGTTGGCGAAACAGAGACGAAAAAATTTATATATACGGTAAAGCTTGAAAATTTAAGTCAAAACGAAATTAGTGCTCTTTTAAAGAAGGGTGCGGTATATGACAGCGAAACCGGTAAAAAAATCGGTGAAATTCAAGAAATTTCCGAACCCTGCGCAATGGTGGAAACAGGCGTAAACAGCCGAGGTAACGGAGTTTTGGTTGAACTTTCGGACAGCTTTGCGGCAGATGTTAAAATAAAAACCGCAGGGTCTGAAAACGAGGGTGAGTATTATACGGAAAACGAAAAGAAAATAATTTTCGGAGACAGCATTGAATTTGAAACGAAATATATTAAATCAAAGGGAATAGTCATAGATGTTTCCCAAAATTAAATTTTGCAAAACAGGTTGTTTTTTGAAATTTATGCAGTATAGATATAGTATATGTGTTTACGGGAGGTTGAAAGTTTTTGAAAAGTAACGGGCAAACCACAAAAGATAACGGACAGACCTTTATGAAAGGTGCACTTATTCTGGCGATTGCCAGCTTTATCGTGAAAATTATCGGAGCGGTATTTAAAATTCCGCTTTACGGCCTTATAGGCAAGGACGGCAGCGGACTTTTTAATGTTGCGTACCAAATATATACTTTTATGTTTATTATCGCAACGGCGGGCTTTCCCACGGCGGTTTCCAAAATGGTTGCCGAAAGTCGTGCCAGAGGTGACGAAAAAGGCGCAAAAAGCATTTTTGAAACTGCGGTTATACTCCTTGGAACAATCGGTATAATCGGAACTGCAATTTTGTATATATTTTCCGAGGAGCTTGCGGGCTTTTTGGGAAATCCCGATGCGGCGTTTTGTATTAAAATGATATCGCCGACGATTTTCTTCACGGCAATTCTTTCAGCTTACAGAGGATATTTCCAAGGCAGACAGAATATGTATCCCACAGCGGCTTCCGAAGTGACGGAGGCGGTTTTGAAGCTGGGGGTCGGTTATATTGCGGCGTGGATTTTTATGAATATGACCGTTGACGGTTCAATGACGACTATGTTTGATTTGGACAAGGGTGTTGTGCGCTCAACCTCCGAGAAGACTCAGCTTGCGGCGTCCGGCGCAATTATGGGTGTAACCTCCGGTGCCGTGCTTGCATTTTTGCTTATGTTTTTGGTATACAACGCTTCCAAACGGAAAAATAAGCTGTCTATTTGCGGCGAGACAACAAGAACAAAGAGTTCTATCCTTAAAGAACTTGTAACTATTGCAATTCCCATTACAATAGGGGCGGCGGTTTCGTCTCTTACAAGCCTTGTGGATTTGGCAACGGTTATGAACCGACTTGTTGTAAATCCGGTGGTTTTTGAAAAGTACGGATTTTTGTTCAAAGAGGGGACATCTTTCTTTAAAGAGGCTGCGGCAGAGGGCTGGAGCGGAATTACTCTTCTTGAAAAGAAAGCCAACATACTTTACGGAATGTATACGGGACAGGCGCAGACCATGTTTAATTTGCCTCTTACCATAATTGTTGCGCTGAGTATGAGTGCTGTTCCTGCAATTTCTTCTGCAATAGCGGGAAAAAATGACGGCGAGGCCAAATTTATCACGGGAAGCTTGATAAAAATAACAGTTCTTTTTGCTCTGCCGTGTGCGATTGGTCTTTCGACACTTTCAAAGGGTATATTGGGACTTTTATACAGCGATGCGGATGCGGCAGGACTTCTTGGAAAATTGGCAATTGCCATAATTTTTGTATCCGTGGTTCAAGTAACAAATGCAGTTTTGCAGGCATACGGCAAGGTGTATTATCCTGTTTTCAGTATGATTGCGGGCGGTGCGGCGAAGGTTTTGATTAACTATTTCCTGATTCCCGTTGTGGGTATTGACGGTGCGCCGATTGCAACCATTGCTTGCTATGGAATAATTGCTTTGATAAATGTTATTTGCATAATAAAGGTTGTAAAAATCAGATTTAATGCCGTTGATACGGTTATAAAGCCTTTGTTTGCGGCTTTGGTTATGGGCGGAGTGCTCTTGGCTTTGGTAAATGCTTTGGGGACGGGCAAAATTGTAACCGTATTGTCCATAGGTATCGGAGTTGCGGTTTATATGCTTGCGGCGTTTGCGGTTAAAGCAATTAAGCGTGAAGATGTGCTGATTCTCCCGAAAGGTGAAAAAATAGCGGGCTTGCTTTCAAAATTCAAGCTCATTAAATAAAGGAGTTTTTATGAACAAGAAGTATACTTTTGAGGATTTACTTAGTATTATGGAAAAATTGCGAAGTGAGGATGGGTGTCCTTGGGACAGAGAACAGACTCATGAGAGCATAAAGCGCAGTATTATGGAGGAGGGCTATGAACTTATCGAGGCTATAGATGAGGGTATTCCCGAAAAAATGGCGGACGAAAGCGGTGACCTGCTTTTGCAGGTGGTTTTCCATGCTCAAATCGGCAAAGAGGCAGGAGAATATGATATGAGCGATGTGGTTGATGCTATATGCAAAAAGCTTATTCACAGACATCCTCATGTTTTCGGAAGCGAAAATATCGAAACTGCCGGCGAGGTGGTAAATAACTGGGATGTCATTAAGCGAGAGGATAGAGGTCAGAAAACCGTTGCACAGGAGCTTAGGGGCATTTCCAAATATTTGCCGGCTTTGACCCGTGCGGAGAAAATCCAGAATAAGGTGGAGAAGACGGGATATTTCTTTAACGATGTGAAGAATATTGCGGATTCTGCCGCAAATAAGATTAAAATGATTGATGAAAATACAGATAAAGCCATTGCCGAAAAGTATATAGGGCAGGTGCTTTTTGATGTGGTTACGGTAGCAAAAAGTGCGGGTGTGGATGCCGAAGTTGCGTTAAACCGTGAAATTTCGGGATTTATTTCCGCATACGAAAAATATGAAAGTGAGTCGGAAAATGAGGCTTGATAAATATCTTAAAGTAACAAGAAT
>CAZTEA010000169.1:0-3371 GCA_964612315.1 uncultured Oscillospiraceae bacterium
GCGGAAACCCTGCCGCACTTTTAAAGCTTTACGGTCTTGATGATGATACAATTGTTAAAACCGCAAAAAATGCAATTGCGAAAAAAGCGTAGAATGTTTCAGCGTGCCAAAATTTTGGCACGCTGTTTCCCAAAGGAGAGGAATATATGGACGGACAAAAAATGCTCATTGTTGATGATGAAGTTAATATTTGTAAGCTGATTAGCCTTTATGCGGAAAAAGAGGGCTATGAGGTCGTTATTGCCAATGACGGAGCAGAAGCGGTGGAAAAATTTAAAGCGGAAAATCCGTCTATCGTTATTCTTGATTTAATGCTTCCGACAAAAGACGGAAATCAGGTTTGCCGTGAAATTCGTGAAGTTTCCCAAACGCCAATAATAATGCTTACTGCAAAAGGAGAAACCTTTGATAAGGTTTTGGGACTTGAGCTTGGTGCGGACGATTATGTGGTTAAACCCTTTGAAATGAAGGAACTTATGGCACGGGTCAAGGCTGTGCGAAGACGAAGCGAAAGCGTATCAAAGGGGAAAGATGATGAGGTGATTTTGGGTGAGCTTTACATAAATCAAACTACTCATGAAGCGAAAATTAGAGGAAAAGCCTTGTCGCTTCCGCTTAAGGAGTTTGAGCTTTTAACATTTTTGGTTAAAAACAAGAATAAGGTGTTTACAAGGGAACAGCTCCTGGAGCAAATTTGGGGATATGAGTTTTCGGGGGACAGCAGAACTGTTGATGTTCATATAAAGAGACTCAGAGAAAAAATAGAAAGCTCGGAAAATCCGTGGAAGATAAGCACGGTGTGGCGTGTGGGCTATAAATTTGAAACAAAGTAAGGGTTTAATATGTTTAAAAAGACAATTTTTTCTCATATAATATATATAAATATGATAACGGTTATCATCGGAATTGTATTTTTAACTGTTTTGCAATCTTATCTTTGGGGCAGGTATATGGACTATTCAACAGAGGAAAAGCTGAGAGATAATGCAAAAGCTATAGTTCATATGATAAATAAAGAGGGCACTTTAAGCAATGAACGTGTAAGAAGTTATTTGGAGGGATTTTCGAAAAGCTCCGATTACAGCGTTTTTGTGGTTGACAAGGACGGAAGAATTGCCCTTGATATTGTGACGGGCGAAGAATTTAACGATAACACGAAGTATATAAGCAAAAGTTATCTTAGGGGCAGCGAATATATAATAACCGGCAATTTGGACGGGGCTTTTAAAACCGATATGGATATTTATTTCGCTCCGATTATGGAAACCGATGCCTCGGGAAATGCAAGTGAGCTTGGTGAAATTATAATAAGCACTCCTCAGCCGGCAGACAGCGAGCTTGTGGGTCAACTTTTAAAAATTGCAATTTATTCAACCCTTGTGGTTTTGGCGATTGCATTTATGTTTGCATATTACTCTTCGGAAAAAATTGTTCAGCCAATTAAGAAAATCGGTGACGAAGCGAAAAAATTTGCAAAGGGCGAGTTCGGAGCAAGGGTAAATCTTACGAAAAGTGATTGTAAGGTTAAAGAAATTAACGACCTTGCGGAAACCTTCAATAATATGGCGTCAGAACTTGAAAAATTTGAAGATGTAAGAAGTAATTTTATTTCTGATGTGTCTCACGAACTGAGAACTCCGATGACAACGATAACGGGATTTGTGGACGGTATTTTGGACGGAACGATTCCGCAGGATAAAGAGAAAGAGTATTTGCAACTGGTTCACGAAGAATGTATAAGGCTTTCCAAATTAGTTAATTCCTTTTTGGATGTTACGAGAAATCTTAATCAAAAAATCAAGCTCGAATTTACCGATTTTGATATTAACAGGCTGATAACTACTACCGTTGTGGGAATGGAGAGTCGAATCGAAGAAAAAAATATTAAGGTTAACATTGAATTTTGCGATGATACTTGCCCTGTTTTTGCCGATAAGGACGGAATAAAACGGGTTATGACAAATCTTATGGACAATGCCGTTAAATTTACCCCGACAGAGGGTGAAATCCTTGTAAAATTGAGAAACCTAAAACGGGAAATTTCGGTTTCGGTAAGAAATTCGGGGTCGGGAATTTCAAGTGAGGAACAAAAGCTGATTTTTGAGCGATTTTACAAGGAGGACAAATCACGCTCCGAAAACAAGAGCGGAACGGGCATAGGATTGTATATCGTAAAATCAATGATAAATGCTCACGGAAAAAACATAACAGTTGAAAGCGACGGAAGTGAGTATACGGAGTTTAAGTTTACTTTGGAAAAAGGAAGAATGTAATTTCACAGAAAAAACATAGTAGGGTCACAAATGCGTAACAAATATGTGCTAATATTTTCTTGTAGCGGAGGATAGGAGTGCCTGTTTTCCGATGAAGCGGTTGCATTGTCGCGTGCGCAGAAAAGAAAGACAATGCAATGCGCTTTGCCAAAAGGAGGATAGTTAAAATGGATGACAAATTTAGTTTCAAAAAGGCAGAAGACGGTATGCTTGGCGACGAAATGTTCGAGGATAAGGAAACTTTAGATGCTTCTCAAAATATAAATCCAACAGAGCAGAGTGAGGAGGTTTTAACGCAGGAGAGCGAAAGTATTTACAATAATGCGGAAAATTTCCCCGAAGAAACAAGCGAAACAGATGAGTTTTCTCAAAATTCGGAAATTACGGTTCTAAATAATGAGGAAAATACGCAATTGCAGACGGTAAAAACGAATTATAATAAGAAAGTAAAGAAGAAAAAAGGATATTTATGGGTTGCAATAGCGGCAGTTGCCGTTAATGTGGCTTTGATTGCGAGCGTGTTTGCAACGGGCTATTTTGCGGGAATTGGAAAGTTCGGCTCTGTTATGGCGCAGCAAGCGGAAAATAAAGGCGAGAAAAGCCGAAATAAAAAAATAGACGATATTGTATCAAAGCGAAGCGATGAAAAACGGGTTGAGCTTACAACTGCCGAGGTTGCGGAGCTTGTCGGTCCTGCAGTTGTGGGAATTGTTACGGAAGTGGAATATGAGCGTTCATTCTGGGGCGGAACTCAAATCGGTGAGGCTTCCGGTTCGGGTATAATCTTTAAAAGCGACGGTGACACCTACTATATAATCACAAATAACCATGTTATTGAGGGTGCTCAAAAGGTAACGGTTCTTGTGGCGGGGGACGAGTCTTTCCAAGGCGAAATTGTCGGAAGCGATTCCAAAACAGATGTTGCGGTTGTTAAAATTAAAAGCAAAAAGGAATTGACACTTGCTTATTTTGCAAATTCCGGCGATGTTCGTGTAGGTGAAAAAGCAATTGCCATAGGAAACCCTTTGGGTATGGAATTTTTCGGAACGGTTACTCAAGGAATTGTCAGCGCAACCAATCGTCAGGTAGATATGGGTG
>CAZTEA010000170.1:0-3360 GCA_964612315.1 uncultured Oscillospiraceae bacterium
AGATACAACAGGAAGTACAAGCAGCGAAATTAAAATCAATCTTCCTGATGATGTTTATAACAATGATGTTGTAACCGTTGACCTTAGTGATGTTTGTGATATAAGCGGAAACTCCATCCAAGTTACAGAGGGAGATTATACGGTTAAAAATGCTTCGGATGATCCGGATACCGTACTTTCAAATACAAAGAACAATTTTTATTTTGTTGAAGATTTTTCCGATTATACATACAGTCAAACTGATAAAATTGTAATCGGTACCAATTTTGCACAAAACAATCAAAGTATCGGTAATATCAGAGTAGCAGTTGATGGCGAACACGGTAATATTTTAAAAATCCAGAATAATACCAAAAATTTTGGTGGCGGAAATTTTGATATTTTGAAGAGCTGTAAAATTTCGCCGGATTATTTTGAGAATAATGCAAGTGCCGCTTTGGTATTTGCTTATGACCTATTCTTATATCAACCGACGAATAATGCCGGCAATGGTATTTATATGACAATATTTGCAACAGATTCAAACGGAAATAAGCTTGATTCCTCTCCGATATCTTGTCTGCCAATGTATACAAACAGTTCACAAAATGTAAGCGGTACAGCAAAAGGAAGTATTATGTTTGCTCCGACCACCGCAAACTGGAATGCGGGATATAACGAGAATAACTATATAAAACTTGGCAATGAAGAAGAATTGGAAACCGGAAAATGGTGTCGTGTTGTATCTGTTTTAACATATGATGCCGAAAATCAAAAATATATCACAAGATATTATGTTGATGGCAAACCTATTACCGATTCTGTAACAAATGAAGCTTCTGTTACGGAAGTTGAATTTAACAAAGCAAATAATCGTGCAGGCTTTGGGGTTTCGGTATCTGCTCGAAACAATACCGAAACAGAAATTGACGACTATTTCGCAATAGACAATATCGCAGTATATCAATACAATGAGACGATGGCTAATGTTGAAGGGGAAACGGATGGAAGGACAATCAAAATTCCGTTTAAAAATTCTTATGACTTCGGTAACGGAAGAAATCCGTCTCTTGTTAAGGTTGGTTTTGCGAACGCTTCAACCTTTAAAAATGTAAAAATCTCCATTAACGGAGGTGCGGAAACAGCGGCAACTACAAGTATTTCAGATGATGGTTCTCTGGTTATAACACTTCCGCAAAAAGTTCGAAACGATGATTTGATAGTTGTTAATTTAAGTGGAGTTACCGATATTTTAAACAATCCAATCGATGTTACCGGAAGCGGAGAATATACCGTTAAAAATATTTTGGAAGAACCGGAGGAACCGAGCGGAAATTCTGTGCAAAACGAATATTATGTGGAGAATTTTGATGAATTCGATGGCAGTTTTGATGAATCTTCTCCGATTACACCGAACCCTGCAGATGCTTCAACATATCTTTCTAAGATAGTAACTCAAAATGACGGCACGGGAGTTGCGTTGCAATACAACTCTTCCACAGGGTCAAAAGGCTTTAATCTTCCCGCAAATTCATTTAATATCGATAGTGATACTTTCGAAAATACACCGGGCGCCGCAATTGCATTCAGCCATGATATGTATATATCCAATAACGGGGCAGGTAAAATGGTACATACTTGGATAACTTTTAATGATTCCAAAGGAAATATTGTAAAATACATTTCAATGTTGCCAACTTTGAGAACAGACTCGAACGGAAAACTTTGGTTTTATGGTTCAAACAGAACCGATGATGATGACTCTGAAATTGATTATGCGGCAGAAATCAGGAAAAATCCTGCCGCCGGTTCAAATTTGATTATGTATGATTCTAAGGCAAAGGTAATGTATGACGAGGACGGAACCAATAAAGTTCATCTTACAACCGTTTTAACATACGAGGACGGATATTATGTATCAAGATTCTATTTGAACGGCGAATCGATAGATTATAACGGTGTTCCTGTAGTTATGAAAGTCAGAGATAGCGGAAATTCACAAGGAAGAAGTACTATAAAAATGTCACTCGGCGGTCGTTGCGGAGATACTGCAAGCAATAACGACCCGATAATCTTGGATAATTTTGCAATCCGTATGTATGATGGTATTACACTTGATGAATTTATTGATAAAAATGACGGGCAGTCAAGCGTTGATTTGATATTTAAAAATTCATTTGAATTTATCAATTCAAATATTCCGGATGCCGCAACAAAAGCTGAGATGAAAACATATTCTCTTTCCGAGGCAAACTTTTCGATAGAAAAATTTGCCGCTTCCGATAAGCTTTGTATAAACGGAACCGCTGTGACGGGATTCAACGGAGTTCAAAATGACAATGTTATAACGCTTAGAAATTTACCTACACTCAGCGAAGGTGAAATTTTAAAAATTACCGTTAATCAAATTAAAGGTATTGGTGGTTCCGACCTTATAAATAATACCGTTTATGTTACAGCAGATGACTTTAGCGGTGTGACGGAAACAAAGTTTTTTGATATTAACGGAAATGAGGTTAAGGTAACATCTCTTAACGAAGTAAGTACGAGCGTTGCGAAAATTTCAATGAAGTTCAAAAATGTCAGAAAGGCTCAATTGTTATCCGAAGACAAAACTTATACAGCTGTTGATGGTGTATTTGACTTTACGAATAATATTCTTCTTCCCGGAAAAGAGTATATGTTAAAATTGGATGGCGTTGAATATGCATCTTTCAGAACTGCCGGAAGCTCTGAATTGTCCTGCGGAAAGATAGCAATCAATGACGGAAAAGCTTCGGTATCGGTTATCAATCCATCTGACCAACCTGTTACTGTTTTCTTTGCGGCAATGCTTTATGATAATGACGGAACTCTTATAAAAATCGTTTGCACACCGCAAATAATAGAGGCAGAAAAGGGTGCAACTATCGAAACGGAGACTTTAACCGATGAAGACGGAACGAATATAAAAGCAATCTTATTTGATAATCTTGTGGATATGAACGCTCTTACATCTCCGGCTTCTGCATCAGTTGAATAGGGAGGAAAAATATGAAAAAGACAGTTATACTATTCTTAATAATGACGATTCTTTCTGTTAGTGTATGTGCAACAGGAAAAGTCGAAGTTTCAATTTTCGACAATAATCGAAAGGCTACAGTATCGGGACAAGTTGACAAAGCCACCTCTTCAAGAATAATTGTAAACATAACATCAGAAGATAGAACAAGCCTTGATAATAGCGAAGCTGCAGCGTCTTTGATTTATTCAAATGATTTAAAAACAGATGCGAACGGTAATTTTAATGTTACTATCAATATGCCCGTATTGGCGGAAACAGGAAATTATTTTTTAACCGTTACAGCGAATAATGAAATAATTTATGATAAAACCCTTCAT
>CAZTEA010000171.1:0-3322 GCA_964612315.1 uncultured Oscillospiraceae bacterium
ATATTACAATATATAATACTGCGGCATTTGAGTCCGATTCGGAAAAGCGTGCCGATAAGAAAATTGCCTCGTGGATTATTCAATATTACGAAAATGATATTATAAAAGATATAATTGATAAAAATTATGAGGGCTTCGGAAAAGACGAATATAAAGAAATAATAGAAAAGGCGCAGAATTTGCTGAAAAAATCCGCTTCTGTTCGGATGAATTATATAGAAAAACGGTTAAAGGAGTATTTTAAGGAAGAGAAAAATATAAATGTTTTGGGGTTTATCCGCTTTCGACTGAAAGAATATCGCATTTTTTTGGAACAAGCGGTGGACGATGCTGTTGAGCAGTATGTGTGCGAGGCGGAGTATTACGAGTTTATCAGTTTGCTTAAAGAGTATATAAGCGTTCAGGAAAACAGAATGCCTCGGCTTCATATAGTTACTACAGGTGCAAAGGCTAAATATTTTGATTACGAATTTAAGGATATTACAGAAGCTTTAAGTCGGGAATATGCCTTTGAAACCGATTTAAGCGAAGATGACAAATTGCTGACAACGGCGGTGCTTTGCGCACCGATAGAAATAGTTTGGCATCATTTTGGAAACTTGAAAAATGAGGAACTTCAAGAAACTCTAAAGGCAATTTTCGGTGAGAATTTGGTTGAATGCAGGGGCTGTGACTTTTGTAAAGGGTGTTAACACTAAATTGTAATTGAGCGGATAATAATGAAATCGGTAGTTTTGATGAGCAATATATAAAGTAAATAAACAATATCGACGCAATTTTTGATAATGGCGTCGATATTGTTATGTATAACCATAGCTCGAGTATTCTTGTGCAATCCGACGCTTATATTCTTGATGAAGCCACATCGAGCGTTGATACACGAAACGGAAATAAGCAAAGCAATGAAGAAGCTTATGAAAGGAAGAACAAGCTTTGTTATTGCTCATCGCTTGTCAACAATTTATGTTTTCAAATTTTTTCAGCAGACTGCGCCGTTGCTTTTTAAGGTATTTCTAAGCTTAGTTATGTCAACCTCTTTAACATTAACATTATCCGAAACGGAAATTGCCGAGGCAACTCCGGCGGCTTGACCCATACAGCAAACGATTGCCATAATTCTTACGGAAGCTTGCGCTTCATGAGTTGCGCTTATACAGCGGCCGGCAACAAGCAGATTTTTGGAATTTTTCGGGATAAGACTGCGGTATGGGATGGTGTAATATTCTCCCGGTCCGAAATAGTAGTGACTTGTTCCGCTTCCCTCGGGATTATGTATGTCTATATCGTAATTGCCGAGAGCAATTGAGTCTTTGAATTTTGTGCAGTTTTTAAGCTCTTCGCCTGTTAAAATATGTTCGCCGATTATCATTCGGCTTTCCCTTACACCAATTTGCATAGCGGTGCTGATAAGGTGACTGTGCTTAAAGGCTTCAAAATTGTTTCGCAAAAATTCAAACATTTCAAATACTTGCTCTCTTGCCATAATCTCGGCTTTTGTCAAGTCCTCGGCATTGGTGGGGTCAAGTTTAACAATTCTGGTGGTGTTAAAATGAAGAATGTCCTCTTGAAGAGTGTCAAATTTCAAAACATCCTCACGGGGGTTCTTAATTTTTCCTTCGCTTTTAAATTTTTTATATAAGTCGTTAATAGTACCTTTTTCTTGGTCGTATTTGGCACGGTCTATATTCGAAAGACGGAAACAAAGAGTCATGGGCTGGCACAAATTGTCGGATTCTCTGCCCAATTGCGTTTTAAAACCTGCCAGATGAGCAAGGTCAGCATCTCCGGTTGCATCTATAAACCGCTTCGCTTTAAGAATTGTATTTCCCGATTTATTTGCAATGGTTATGCTTTTTATTTCGCCGTTTTCGCTTGTTGCATCGGTAAGATATGAGCGCAATAAAAATTTAACACCGGCTTTTTGCGCCATACGCATAAGAATTATTTTCAGATATTCTTCATTGAAAATGTTAAAATTTATTGCTCGGTCAACGGTTTTTCCGAAGCTTTCCATTTCTTCGTTTATTTCTTTGAATATTCCTTGGCAAATTGCATGGTCTTTGCCGTCTATTTTTGTCCAGTAACCCATAAAAGGATTAACAAGGCAGTTTGTCGCCGCACCGCCCAAGCAATTGGACTGCTCGACAAGTAAAACCGATACACCCTCTCTTGCGGCGGCGATTGCTGCCGCAGACCCCGCAAAGCCTCCGCCAACAACGATAACATCATATTCTTTCATTTAAATTCCCCCTTGTTAAGATTAAATTCAGTATAGCATATAATTTCATTCAATTCTTATAAAAAGGATACAAAAACTTGAAAAAATGAAATATGTATGATATTATTTTCAATATAGGAGTTGAAATGTTATGTCGGAGCTTTCTGATTTGATTGAAATTATCGGTCAAAAGGATAAAGTGCATTTTTGCATACACGATGTTTCGGGGATTTTGTCGTGCGGTAAGCTTTTAATAGATTTTGCCAACAAAACGCATACATCTGAGTATTGCAGAACCGCCAAAAGTACGCAAAAGGGATATAATTTGTGTATAAAATGCAAAAAAAGAGCAAACGAGAAAGCAATAAATACCCAAATACCGTTTTTGGGATTTTGTCCGTTCGGCGTGTTTGAGGCTGTTTGTCCGGTTGTGGTTGAAAATCACATTCTTGCCGTGGTTTATGTGGGAAGCGGCGCTTTAAGGTCGTCGGAGAGAAGCTTAAGAATTGAGAAAACCTGTAGGGCGTTAAAGCTTGGCAGTAAAGAGCAGGAGTTTTTTCTTAATGAGCGAAGAGGCGAAACAAACCAACAGATTTTAATAAAAACCGCCAATGTTATTGCAAATTATATTAAGCTTATCACAGAGGAAAACGGCTATTTAAGGCAGGTTAAACGAAATTCCTGTGTTTGGGCGGTGGAAAGTATATGCGAGTATACGGAAAACAATTTTCAGAACAAGCTGACACTTAAAAATTTGGCAAAGCTTTATTTTATGAACGAGAAATATCTTGGCAGGCTTTTTAAAAGAGAGACGGGCAAGAGCTTTAACAAATATTTAAACGAAATTCGGTTGTCAAAAGCTTGTGAAATGCTTTATTCCACAGATAAGTCGATTATTGAAATCGCTTTGGATTGCGGATATTCAAGCGTGAATTATTTTAACAGACTTTGTTTTGAAAAATATCAAATGTCCCCGTCTAAATTAAGAAAAGTAAAAAAGCCGTAAAACTACGGCTTTTTCATAAAAATTTTTTTGATAAATATATGCCGAGGAGTGCGTTGAAAAATCCCAAAACAATTCCTCCGAGAATATCCGTCGGATAA
>CAZTEA010000172.1:0-3280 GCA_964612315.1 uncultured Oscillospiraceae bacterium
TGCCGGTACTGTGGAATCCATAAGTGAAATTACACCGCAGCTTCTTTACAAATGCACAAACACCTTTTATAACCCCTCAAATATGTACTTAGTTTTGGTGGGCGATATTGATGAAAACGAAATAGAAAAATATATTGACCGTCATATTTCCTCGGCTCGTGACACGGGAAGGGTTGAAAAATTTGCCCCCGTTGAGCCCTGTAAAGTGGCACAAAAAGTTATCACTCAAAATCTAAGCGTGTCAAAGCCGATGTTTTCCATAGGCTTTAAAGAAAAGGAAGTTGGGATAAGTGGCTACGCCCTTCTGAAAAAGGAAATCGCCACCGACATCTTAATCGAACTTCTTTTCGGGAAAAGCAGCGAAAACTATATAAAAATGTATGAAAGCGGGATTATTGACGCAAGCTTCGACGGCGAAACCGAGCTGGAGCGAGAATACGGCTTTACCTCATTTTGCGGTGAATCCAAAGACCCTAACAAGGTTTTGGACTCCGTTCTTCAATGCATTGCGAATGCAAAAAAAGACGGTCTTTCGGAAGAAAAAATTGCTCGAATTAAAAAAGCGGTTTTAAGCGACGACATCAGAATGTATAACAATGTTGAAAATATAGGAAACACATATATAAAATCTCTGATGAAAAATATAAATCCTCTTGATTACACAAAAGCTGTGGAAGAAATCGACAAAGACTTCCTTACCGTAAGACTTTTCGAGCATTTTGACGAGGATAGCTGCGTCTTATCAATTGTGTATCCCGTTGAGGAGGCAAAGTAATGAGCCATACAATTTCTTTTCCGAATCTCGGTTTAAGCTTTGATATCAACCGTGTTGCATTTTCCCTACTCGGCATAGATATTATGTGGTACGGTATTTTAATCGGCTTGGGCATTCTTTTGGCTGTGCTTTACGGTCTTTATGCCGTGAAGAAAACCACCCTTTCCCAAGACGACCTTTTAAATATGGTTATTATTGCTCTGCCATGCGCCATAATAGGCGCAAGAGTCTATTATGTATTGTTTAATTGGAGCGCATATTCCGATAATTGGACAGAAATTTTCGCCATCAGAAACGGAGGACTTGCAATATACGGCGGCATTATCGCCGCTGCCCTTGTAATAATAATTTACTGCCAAGCAAAGAAAATTAAAATTGGTGTCCCCTTTGACCTCCTGGCAGTCGGACTCCCTTTGGCTCAGGCAATCGGCAGATGGGGAAATTTCGTAAACGGAGAGGCTTTCGGCAAAAATACAATTCTTCCTTGGGCAATGTCCATCGAAAACTATGCAATTATGGTTCATCCTACATTTCTTTACGAGTCGATTTGGAACATATTCAGCGTCATATTTGTGCTTATTGCAAAAAAATTCAAAAAATTTGACGGCGAGCTTTTCTGCGTCTATATGATTTGGTACGGAATAGGCAGATTCTGGATTGAGGGACTTCGAGTAGATTCTTTATATCTCGGTATTTTCCGAATTTCTCAAATTGTCGCCTCATTATCTGTTGTCATCGGCATATCGATTATTTTTTTCAACAGATTCTGCAAAAAAGACAAAATATAAGAAAATAAACAGCAGGAAAAATTCCTGCTGTTTATTTATATCTTTAACAAAAATGCGTCTGAAGTTAATTTTTTTAATTCGCTGTAGGCTTTTTTACCCTTGCTTTCGTCATTAAAAATTCCAAAAACCGTAGGTCCGCTTCCGCTCATCATTGAAAGCACGGCACCCTCTTCATACATAAGCGTTTTATATTCCGAAATAATCGGATATTCGCTTTCAGTAACAGATTCCAAAACATTTGCCGTATTTTCGGCAACCCCTTTGATATCACCGTTTTTAATACTATCAATCACCGCATTTGTATTTGGATGCTTTATAACATTTTCAAACTTAAAGTTCTCGTAAACCCATTTTGTGGAAACCTCAAAATCAGGCTTTGCAATAACCAAAAAAGCATCTTTAAGCGCCTCCATCGGAGTCAGAATTTCGCCTATCCCCTCTGAAATTGCACAGCCGCCCATATAGCAAAACGGAACATCCGCACCGATTTTAAGGCATAAAGATAGGATTTCATCCGTCGTAAGCGGTTTGTTAAAAATCTCATTAAGCCCCTTTAAAACCGCCGCCGCATCAGAGCTTCCTCCTGCCATACCTGCCGCCGCAGGGATTTTTTTGTCGATTGTGATTTTAATTTTTCCATTAAGCTCGGTTCTCTCCATAAACAGCCGAGCCGCCTTATGGGCGCTGTTTCTCTCATCTGTCGGAACTTCCGCCATATCACAGAAAATCGCAATTCCGTTTCCGTCACACACCTCAACCGTAACCTTATCGAAAAGAGGAATCGCCTGCATAATCATCAAAACCTTGTGATATCCGTTCGGCAGCTTTTCAAGAATATCCAAGCTCAAATTGATTTTCGCCGGAGCATCAATCGTTAACTTGTTCATTTTCCAATTCCTTTTCCGACTCGCTGTTTTGAGCGTTATCTTGCGCAAAAAGCGCTTCAAATTCATCCTCTTCCACCTTTTCTTTTTCCAAAAGAAGCTGTGCAAGCTGATTTAATTTATTCATATTCGCACGAAGGATATCTTCACACTTTTTGTAGCATCCGTCAATAATATTCTTTATTTCGGCATCTATTTCCGCAGCAACGCTTTCGCTGTAATTCTTAGTATGTCCGAAATCTCTGCCGATAAATACTTCATTGTTACTGTCACCGAAAATTCTTGTTCCGAGACGGTCGCTCATTCCGTATTTCGTAATCATATTTGTGGCAATTCCCGTTGCACGCTCAATATCGTTGGACGCCCCTGTGCTTATATCGCCAAGCATAAGCTTTTCCGCAATACGGCCGCCGAGCAAAACAACAATTTCTTCAAGCATTTCCGTTTTGGAAGTATAAGATGCATCCTCCTTCGGAAGCGAAAGAGTGTATCCGCCCGTTCTGCCTCTGGGTATAATGGAAACCTGATGCACTCTGTCTTGTGTGGGAAGAAATTTCGAAACAACCGCATGGCCAGCTTCGTGAAAAGCCGTAAGCCGCTTTTCCTTTTCGGTAATCATCTTGGTTTTCTTTTCGGGTCCTGCAATAACCTTCATAATCGAGTCTTCCAAATCAAACATCGATATCGAATCTTTGCCCGCTTTCGCAGCTTTAAGTGCCGCTTCATTCATAAGATTTTCAAGGTCTGCGCCTGTAAATCCCACGGTAGTTTTGGCAAGAACATCCAATTTAACATCCTCTGCCAACGGCTTTCCTTTGGAGTGAACCTTAAGA
>CAZTEA010000173.1:0-3274 GCA_964612315.1 uncultured Oscillospiraceae bacterium
CCTTTGCCCCCATATTACGAACATAATCAATAATCGCAGTTGCAAGAGCCGCCCCCTCCGCTGGGTCTGTTCCCGCACCCAGCTCATCAAAAAGCACAAGGCTGTCCGCCGTAATTTTGCCCAAAATATGAACAATATTTTTCATATGCGCCGAAAATGTGCTAAGGCTTTGCTCTATGCTCTGCTCATCACCGATATCCGCAAAAATTTCCGCAAACACGGGGATAACCGTTTTTTCTTCCGCCGGCACACATATTCCCGATTGTGCCATAAGGCAAAACAGTCCAACAGTTTTTAAAACAACCGTCTTTCCTCCCGTATTCGGCCCCGTTACTATAAGAGCATCAAAGCCGTCTCCCAAAATAATGTCTTGCGGGACAACGGTTTTCGGGTTCAATAACGGATGCCGTCCTTTTTTGATATTGAGCTTTCCGTCGCTGTTTAAAATCGGGCAAACACCGTTTATTTCCAAAGAATACTTGGCTTTTGCGAATATAATGTCAATTGCTGTTATATTGGCAAAATTCTCCTCCAATTCATCTGTCTTTTCGGAAACCTCGGCTGAAAGCGCCGCCAAAATTTTCTCAATCTCCTTTTGTTCCGCAACGCTCAATTCATGAAGCTCATTATTGGCGTTCACAACAGAAGCGGGTTCTATAAATAAAGTTCCGCCCGAAGCCGACATATCATGGACAATACCGTTTATTTCCCCTTTGTATTCAGCTTTAAGAGGCACAACATATCGGTTGTTTCTGACAGTTATTATGGAATCCTGCAAAAATTTGCGGTAATGCTCCGAATGAATTATATTGTTTAATGAATCTTTTATCTTGTTCCCGGCATTACGCATTTTTCTGCGGATTGCGGCAAGCTGTGCTCCTGCGCTGTCCGCCATTTCCTCATCCGAAATAATTGAAGAGGAAATAAGCTCCTCCAGCTGTCTTTCCGGAAAAAGATTATGAAAATATTCATCCAAAGCTCCGCTTCCGTCCCCGTAATACTTTTTTAAACTGTCGCTGCATTTAAAAATAGCCGCAACATTCAGAAGCTCCCCCATCGACAAGGTTCCGCCCACTTTCAAGCGCTTTATTACCCCTTGAATATTCTTTATTTTGGAAATTTTCACAGAGCCGTATTTAAGCAGCATAACCATTGCTCCGTCAGTTTCTTCCAGAGCCTGCCGAGCTCCCGTCAAATCCGACACGGGCACGATTTTTTCGATTTCCGCTTTGGCGTCTTCGTTTACCGCATATTCACCGACTTTTTTCAATATTTTATCATATTCCAAAGTTAAAAGGGTTTTTTCTTCCATTATTCTTGCCTTTCCCAAATTAAATTCATATTCATCTGCAACTATTATACATTAAAGTGATTGAAATTACAAGGGTAAAAACCGCAAAAGAAAAATCGCAAAGAAATTCTCTGCGATTTTCTTTTCCCGTCTTCTCCCAAACGAAAACGAGATTGTGGGATTGATTAGTAGATGTACAACTCATCACTTAATATTTCATTGAGCGATGAAGGCAATACCTTATTCTTAGTCAGCCAGCAGCACCACATTCTCGCTTCCTCCTCCGTAAAGAAAATTGCCGGGGTGTTGCTTTGCGTTTTTTCGTTTCCACAGCAAGAAATACCTTTTATGCCGTATTTTTCGCTGTAAAATACGCTGTAGCTGACATTTATAATCCCACCGTTTTCACCGTGTTCCCAAAACTCATAACTCATACTTTCCTCCATTTTACCCTTTATTTGATTTTTAAAAATTAAGCAATAACATTTCATGTGGTTATTATCCCATAATTATGCCAAAAACTCAATACTTTTCGACCGCATAATATGCCAATAGAAAATTTCTTTTATTTTCAACGATTTTTGACACCTTTTATCGCCCCTTGCCGCATTATGTAAACCACGATAAAAAATAAAAAAGCTGTGTCGAATTTTCCGAAAAGTAATTTTTCCGAAAATTCGGCACAGCTCGACCTATTCCATTGTTTTTCCCAGAAAACCCGCAGCAACCTCCACAAGCTTTGTTTCAACCTCGCCGGGATTCTCCTCTTCGGATTTTGCAATAAGCACCACGGTTCCTATGCTGTCACCATCATAAATTATTGGGGCAACCACTCCGGCTTTATAATTTTCGCTGTCTTCTATAACTTTTATGGTTTTGCTTCCGGAATCAGCCACAAAAACTCTTTTGTTATCCATTATTTTCTCAAGTTCGGAAGAAATTTTTTTATCGCCCAATTCTTTTTTCGAGACTCCCGAAACCGCAATTATCGCATCCTTATCCGAAATGCAATACGCCATGCCCGAAGTTTTTGAAAGAGAATCGGCATATTGTTTTGCAAACTCCCCCAACTCTCCTATGGGCGAATATTTTTTAAAAACGACCGTTCCATCGCTTTCCGTAAAGATTTCAAGGGGGTCGCCCTCTCTTATTCGCATTGTCCGTCTTATTTCCTTGGGAATAACCACTCTGCCAAGGTCATCTATCCTTCTTACAATTCCTGTTGCTTTCATGCAAGTTTCTCCTTATATAATATTTTTTTACAATGATATTATTTGCAAAGGCATAAAATTTATCCAATGAATTTTATGGTAAATCAACTTTTCCTTTCGGATTTATTGACTTTTTCATATTTTTGTGATAACATCCCAGTTAATCATAGTTTTGAAATTTTACTTTATCCAAGAGGTGACATTATGAAAAAGACATATGTAACATCAATGCCCAATCATATCGGCGCATTTTTAAAAGCCGGCAATTGCTTTGCCGCTTTGGGAATAAATATTACCCGAGTAAGCTACAACAAAGCTGTTGATTCGCATACATTGTTTATTGATGCGGAAGGCACGAAAGAACAGCTCGAAAAAGCTAACAGAGAGCTGGAAAAAATAGGATACCTACAAAACGATACCGACAAAAACAGTATTGTTTTAATTGAATTTCGCCTAAAAGACATTCCGGGCAGCGTAACGAATATACTTAAACTTATTAACGAATTTAATTTCAATATTTCATATATAAGCTCCCAAGAAAACGGCACGGACTATCAATTTTTCAAAATGGGATTATATGTTGATGATTCCGATAAGATTTCGACCTTTTTAAACGAAGCGGAAAAAATCTGCAAAGTAAGAGTTATAGATTATAACAGTTCCGAAAAGGTTTTCGACAACAGTATTTTTTACAATTCCTATGTTAACGGAATTTCGCATATGATGGAACTGTCCGAGGAATACAAGCAAGCACTTTTGGTTCACACCAATC
>CAZTEA010000174.1:0-3261 GCA_964612315.1 uncultured Oscillospiraceae bacterium
GGTGTAGGCACCGCAACAATATGAAATTTTGCCTCTTTAAGTTTGTTTTCGTCAGCAGTAAATTCAACCTTGCATTTTTTAATGGTTTCATCTCCGACTTCGTTTGTAGGGTCGATTCCCGACTTATAAAGCTCAACCTTTTCCTTGTTTAAGTCAAATCCGACAACATTTACACTTTCGGAAAAAGCAACGGCAATCGGCATACCCACATAACCTAATCCCACAACCGATAATTTTTCGGTTTTGTTTAACAACTTTTCATATAATGACATTCTACATTCCTCCTATAATTTGATTTTATCAAATTGCTCTTTTATAAGCTTATAAATATTTTCACCGCTATATAATTCTTGTGTTTTTTCGGCAATATCGCAAAGATTGTATTTGGAATAATTCTCGACCATATCAGAAAGTGCCTTAACGCTTTGCTCCAAATTATTTTTATCAATCATTATTCCGAAATCGTCGCTCCAATTTTCCTCAGAGCCGCCGTTTCTGACCGTTATGATAGGGCGTCCCGAAGCCATAGCCTCTCTGTAAACAATGCCGAAAGTTTCGTATTCGCTGAGCAAAACAAAGCAATTGCAATTTTTGTATTCCTCTATCATTTGACTTGTATCAAGTCTGCCGAGCATTTTAATGTTTGCGCCGCAATTTTTAATCATATTTTTAAGTTTTTCTTCCTCACAGCCCGCCCCGGCAATTCTAAGCTCCACCCTCTCATCCTTTGAGAAAGCTTTTGAAAACGCCTCAATAAGCAAATCAAACTTCTTACTTTTAACCAAATTACCTGCCGCAAAGAACACGAAATTTTCCTTTTCCTCAAGGGGCAAATATCGGTATTTTCCGTTTACCAAATTGTTAACCACGGCAATTTTATTTTTTACCCCCGTGAAATTTTCAATATTATCACGAAGTCTTTGGGAAACGCAAAAATACGCCGCCGCATCCTCCACGGTTTTCCTTGTTATTTGCTTTAAATACTTAGGCAAATCCGTTCGCAAAAACAAACTGTAATGCTCCTCAACCGCATAGGGAATATTATATTTTTTTGAAAAATATCTTGCCGCATATCCGCAGGGAAAAGTGAAGTGCGCATATATCAAATCAGGCGTACCGCACTCTTTTATTGCATTTTTGAACAATTTTTTTGCCCTTGTCATATATGTATGAACCGCAAGTCTTGGCAAGCGTGACTGTGCCAACCCTTTTGTGTGATTAACATAAACCTTTCCCACATCCGAAAAATATTCAAAAGGCTTATTGCATTTTTTCCACATTTTATATCCGTAGCTGGATAAATCCAAAATTATAAGCTCGTGACCTTTCTCCCTTAAGACCTGGCATTGCTCGTAAATATAAATTCCGCATTGCTTATTATCCTCACGGGGAAAAATCGCCGGCATCACAAATATTTTCATACGCCCAACCTCTTATCGAATTTTTCAAAAAAGTCAAGCATTTTTTGAATTTCATCGTCCCACGAACAATCCCTTACCGCAACGGCACGCATTTTGTCGGGAAGATTTTCGACAGCGTTAACTCTTCTTGCAAATTCAATAACTTTATCTATATCAATCGGCTCATAATTTTCGGGAACACTCATACAAAAATCCCAATCCGGCTGTACCTGGCAATTAACATCCACATAAACAAAAGGAATACCTCGTGCCAAATACTCAACAATTTTAAGAGGATATACGGTTTTCATATTTTTAACGCCGATATGTGAAATCGCCACATCAGCCATATCAAAATAGGCATTGGATTCTTCGCCGTATTTCGGCCCCTCCAAAATAACATAATCCGAAAGATTATACGCTTTTATGGTTTTTCTGTATTCGCTTAATATGCCGTCCCCGTCAGGCCCTACCATATGGAAATACACCTTGGTTTCGGGATTTTTCGCATAATAATTTTTCATTCCCTCAAGCACTCGCTCGTAGCCGTGCCATCTGGCAAATCTGGCAATGGCAACCATATGTATCTCATTTTTTTCGGACGGCTTATAATTTCGCTTACTTAAAAGAGAAACATCTATGCCGTTTCGAATATTAACGGCAGGGCGGTTGTTAATTTTCTTGGTTTCCTCGCCCATGGGAAGATAAACATCTGTCTGCTTTGCCGCTTTTCGCCCGTAAAACGATGACAGTTTAAGAAGCAAGCCTCGGACAAATTTTTCTGTTTTTTCCTCGCTTGTCATAGGATATGTCGGAATTTCAACAGCCACCTTCGCTCCGGATTTCCTGATAGCTTTAAGCATTTTCACATGACCCGGAAGAGGCGGAATTCCTCTTATATAGCAATAATCAAATTTAAGGTCGTTTTTCTTGATAAACTTAATCACGCCTCGATAAAGCGCTGTGCTTTTTGAAATCAACGCCAATCTTTCGTTCATTTTACTTAATTTATGGACTGTTTTTCCGTTGCTTAAAAAAACATATCCGTCTTCGTTATAGGTCGCCCAAACATCGTATCCCTTGCGATTAAAGGCGTTTATTATACCGTTATACTTTATGTCGTTATCAAGCTGTTTTTTGGTAAGCCTTAAAATAAGTAAAACATTTTTCATTTCTTTTCACCTCTGTAATATTTTCATATCCCGCATAAGCTTAAGATGATCTTCTTGTATTTTCAAAGTTTCCTCCGTCGTTTTTTTCTTGAAAATCACTTTTATTCCTCGATGAAGCCAGCCCATGGGAAGAAGCCACTTTCTGTTTTGCAAATATCCATAGCTCTTCTTCATTCTGTCGTAATCAAGAAAAATTTTTGAAAATATGCCGCCATGTCCGCCATGGGGAATCACCTCGTTTTTCTGCCGTCCCACAGCCTCGGTATACGCCTTGTTAAAGCTCCGCCGTTCGTTGTTGTTATGCCCAAAAAGTCCGCTTTCTTCAATATCATTTAAAACCTTTTCGCAGTCTTTATCGGGAATTTCGCAATCATTTATCCAAACAAGCCGATTTTTATCAGCCCCCAAAAAATCAACGCCGATTTTCATACAACAATCCATAAAATAATCAAATTTAAGACTTTTCATTGTTTTTGCATACTTTTCCCTGTCTATAAGGTCAAAATTTTTCTCCATATACAAAACCACATCAAGAATCTGTCTTATACCCGCTCCGCTGCTTAAAAAATGCTTAATCAAGTGCAAAACATTAAACATCAGAGCTTCGTTTACCTCAAGGGCATTATATGTATATCCGCCCTTTGTTGTATAAGGCTGAATTTTTCCCATATCATACTTAATGCAATCAA
>CAZTEA010000175.1:0-3252 GCA_964612315.1 uncultured Oscillospiraceae bacterium
GGTTGTGGCAGGAGCCGGGTCCGTTAAGTCATCGGCAGGTACATATACCGCCTGAACGGATGTTACCGAACCGCTTTTGGTTGAGGTTATTCGCTCTTGCAATGCACCCATTTCCTCTGCCAATGTGGGCTGATATCCAACGGCAGACGGCATACGCCCCAGCAATGTTGAGACCTCGCTGCCCGCCTGAACAAATCGGAATATATTATCTATAAATAAAAGTACATCCTTTTTCTCTCGGTCTCTGAAATATTCAGCCATGGTAAGACCCGAAAGGGCAACTCTCATTCTAACGCCGGGTGCCTCATTCATTTGACCGAACACCAGAGCGGTTTTGTCCATTACTCCGCTGTCAATCATTTCTTTCCATAAGTCATTTCCCTCTCGGGAACGCTCGCCGACACCTGTAAAAATCGAATATCCGCCATGCTCCATAGCAACATTATGGATAAGCTCCTGAATAAGTACGGTTTTACCCACTCCCGCACCGCCAAAAAGACCGATTTTTCCGCCCTTCGGATACGGCTCAAGCAAATCAATAACCTTAATACCCGTTTCAAGAATTTCAACTGCCGGACTTTGTTCCGAAAAGCTCGGTGCTTCTCTGTGAATATTCCACTTTTCGCATCTGTCATCGATTGGTTCGCCGCCATCAATCGGCTCACCCAAAACATTGAACATTCTGCCCAAAGTCGCCTCACCCACGGGAACAGAAATATTTTTTCCCGTAGCTTTAACCTCCATACCTCTGTATAAGCCCTCACTCTCCGAAAGCATAATACATCTGACCTTTTTGCCGCCTATATGCTGAGCAACTTCCATCACACGCACTTTTCCGTCCACAACACCGGTTAAAGCTTCCTTAATTTTGGGGAGTTTCCCCTCTGCGAAGGTAACATCAACAACAGAGCCCGATACCTGTATAATTTCTCCATTCATTTAATCTACACCTCCCTGTTCTTTTTAGCTTTCGCCTTGTTTCTCATACTTTTCGCCCCCGACGAAACCTCGGTTATCTCCTGTGTTATGGAATTTTGGCGAATGTGGTTATATTGAACCGAAAGCTGGGATAAAAGTTCTTCCGCATTTCTGTTCGCCGAGTCCATAGCATTCATACGGGCATTTTGCTCGCTGCAAAAGCTATCGATTAAAGCGCTGTATATAAAGCCTGTTACATAACTCGGAACAATTTTGTCCAAAACATTTTCCATGGACGGCTGGAACTCGAAAGGAATTTTAATTTCCTCTTCTTTTATATCCATACTCATAAACTGTGCACGGTGGAAAGGAAGCAATCTTGCCGAACAAGCACGAGAATTGATAGCTCCCTGCATATCCGTATAGATAACAAAAAGTTTGGAAAGCTTCTTTTTGTCGAACAAATCCAAAAGTATCGAGGAAATCTCTCTCGCCCTGTGAATTGTGGGATTTTGAGCGGTATACAAAAAGCTCTGCTCTATCGGAATGTTTCGTGAAGTAAAATAATGTCTGCCGAATTCCCCCACCACAAAAAGCTTTGGATTTTCGTGTTCTTTCATAAGCTTGACAGCTTCTTTGATGACATTTTGATTGTAAGCACCCGCCAAGCCCTTATCTGCGGTAATAACCAAATACCCGTAAGAACCGGGGAGCTCGTGCTCTCCAGTTATGGGATAAAAATACTTATTTTCAATTTCCTCTGAGGTTCTGAAAATTCGTTTTATCTCACCCTGAACCGCATTGAAATAAGGTCTTGTTTTATCTAACTCGCTTTTTGCTTTTCTCAATTTGGTGGAAGCAATCAAATACATTGCATTGGTTATTTTTTGCGTATCCTTAACGCTTTTTATACGGTTTTTTATTTCCTTCGTACTTGGCATATTAACACCGTCCCTGCAAGAAGGTTTTTGCTATATTGATAATTTTCTCCCTCAGCTCATCGTCAAGAACACCGCTTGTTTGAATTTCATCAACAATGTCGGGATGATTTTCACCAAAATAATCAAGCATTCTAGACAGCTCCTCCGACACCTTGCCCGGAGCAATATTTTGGAAAAGATGATTTAAAACAACCACCAATATTATAACCTGCTGTGCCTGAGTATACGGCGAATACTGCTTTTGCCGCAAAACCTGCATCAAGCCCTGACCGTATGTAAGCTGAGCCTTTGTGGCATCGTCAAGGTCACTTGCAAATTGTGTAAAAACTTCCATTTCACGGTATTGCGCCAAATCTAAACGAATTGCACCTGCCGCCTTTTTCATAGCCTTTGTCTGAGCGTCTCCGCCCACACGGGAAACCGAAAGTCCGACATTAACCGCAGGTCTTTGACCGGCAAAAAACAAGTCGCTCTCCAAAAAAATCTGACCGTCTGTAATGGAGATAATATTCGTCGGAATATACGCCGAAACATCCCCCGATTGAGTTTCAACAATAGGCAAAGCAGTCATACTTCCGCCGCCTTTTTCATTGCTTAAATGAGCGCTTCTTTCCAGCAATCTTGAATGAAGATAAAAGACATCTCCGGGATACGCTTCTCGTCCTGGAGCACGCTCCAAAAGCAAGCTTAAAGAACGGTATGCAATGGCGTGCTTTGATAAATCATCGTAAACTATCAAAACATCTCTGCCTTTATTCATAAAATATTCACCGAGAGCACATCCACTGTACGGTGCAATATACTGCATGGGAGCGGATTCGCTTGCCGAAGCGTTAACCACTATGGTATAATCCATCGCCCCTCTTATTCTCAAATTTTCAACCAACTGAGCTACGGAGCTGGCTTTTTGCCCGACCGCAACATAGATACATATTACATTCTTCCCTTTTTGGTTAAGAATGGTATCTGTTGCAATTGCCGTTTTACCTGTTTGACGGTCACCGATTATAAGCTCACGCTGACCTCTTCCTATCGGGAACATTGAATCAACTGCAAGTATCCCAGTTTCCATAGGTGCGCAAACCGGCTGTCTGTCGATTATTCCGGGAGCCGGATTTTCAACGGGACGATAGTCCGATTCGTGAATTTCACCTTTGTCATCGATTGGTGCACCCAAAGCATTTATTACTCTGCCGACAAAATCGTCTCCAACCGGAACGCCTGCCGTTTTACCTGTTCTTTTAACCAAGCTTCCCTCAAAGATTTCCTCATCGCTTCCGAAAAGGATACATCCGATTTCATCCTCACGCAAATCCTGAACCATACCCTTAACGCCCGAGGCAAACACCAAAATTTCGCCATAGGTTGCATTCTTCAAACCTCCTATGGTGGC
>CAZTEA010000176.1:0-3251 GCA_964612315.1 uncultured Oscillospiraceae bacterium
GTTCCGTTTCCTCCTATAATTTTTTCATCAGAAAACTTTGCGGCGGTATTGCCCACAGCGGAAATATAAAGCATCTTCCGTACGGTTAACGGAATATCTTCGTAATTTTCAAAAATTCTGCCTTTTCCGTCAAAAAATCCTGTAACACTTAATTTTCCCTCCGTTAAAGTTCCTGTTTTATCCGTAAATAAAACATTTATGCTTCCCGCCGTTTCTATTCCGATTACCTTTCTTACCAAGACCTTACTCTTTAGCATCTTTCGCATATTAAGAGAGCAAACAATCGCTATCATTAGCGGCAATCCCTCAGGTACAGCAACCACGATTACTGTAATTCCCATTATTACACCTTCAATAATATCGGAAAGCACCTGACTTGTATCCATAAAATATCTGCCTATTAAAACAGAGTCGAAACTGTTGTTTACAAGTATTTTTTGAAAAAGAAATATGGCAAAAATCAAAAATGCGCCCACATAACCAAATCTGCTTATATCCTTGGCAAGCTTTTTAAGTTGAATGCTTAAAGGACTTTCGGGGTCACTTTCCTGTGCTTCAAGGCTTAGCTTTCCGTATAATGTTTCATCTCCGACCTTTTCCACCCTCATTACACATTGACCGAAACAAACCACGCTTCCCCTATATACGCAGGTTTTGCCCCAAAAATCCATGTGATTCGAAGAAAAATTTGTCTCTTTTTCGCTGCCGGCCTTTTCCACTTCCTTGCTTTCGCCGTTCAAAGAAGATTGGTCAACTCTTATTTTCCCCGAAATGACACAGCCGTCTGCCGGAATCATATCTCCCATTTGCAATAAAACTATATCTCCCACAACAATATCATCGATTAAAACTTCACCAAGCTTTCCGTCTCTGTATACCTTGCAAAAAATTTTCAAAGCTTGGTTTTGAAGATTTTTAAAAGTATTTTCATTTTTATGCTCTGAAATCGTGCTTACAAAGGTCGAAATTAGCACCGCTGTCAAAATGCCCACACATTCGAACCAATCTACCTTGCCCAAAAAAGTAAACAAAATATTAAACCCCAAAGCCCCAAGCAAAATCAGAGTAATCGGGTCATTGAAATTCAGCCAATATCGTTGCCAAAAGGTTAGTCCGAATTTTTCGGTAAGCCTGTTTGTTCCGTGCTTCTTTGAGGAATTTAAAACCTCGTCAAAGCTTAAACCTTTGTAATCTTCCATAGCGTTCATCCTTTCGCATATCTTAATTTATAGGTATGCGGACAAACCATAAAATATGTCAAATCCAAAATATAAAAAACGAGCCTTAAAGTAATTTAAAGCTCGTTTTTTGAATATACGCAACCGCAATAATTCTGTCGATATAAATTATGCAAGGCAGAGAGCTCAATTGAGCGCTTGTAGCCGTTTTTCTTCTTAAAATCGGAAAAAAGATAAGCAATTTTGTATTTTTCCGACAATTCACCACCTATTTTATTAAGGAGCTGTTCGTTTTTCAATGGGCTTATGGTAAGAGTTGTGGTAAAAAAATCAAAGCATTTTTCCTTGGCGATTTGCGCCGTTTTTTCAAGCCTTAAACGAAAGCATTTTTCGCACCTTGCTCCTCCCTCAGTCTCATTTTCCAAGCCCTTAACCTCAGAAAAAAACTCGTCGGGATTATATCCCACATCCAATACCTCAACATTAAGCTTCATCTCGAAAATCAGCCGCTTCTGTTCTTCAAGCCGCTTTGTAAATTCCTCACTCGGATAGATGTTCGGATTATAATATAAAACCGTTATTTCGAAATAATTCGACAAATACTCCAACACATAACTCGAACAAGGAGCACAGCAGCTGTGGATTAAGAGCTTCTTTTTCGTGCCGCTAAATGCGGAAAGCGTATTGTCCAGCTCCCTTTGGTAATTGATTTTCATCACTCAACCTCATACATCTTAAGGATTTTTCCGTGATAAAGTGTATGAATATCACCGTTTGAATAAAACTTTTCTTTAAATTCCGATGACAGACAGTCTTCATCCATTCGCTGTGCATACATAACCTCACACTCAATTGCCAAAGATTTACATTTTATAATCGGAACATCAACACTCTCCGCAGGTATAAGCGTTAAGCCGCACTCTTTAATTTTATCAACATTACGCCCCGACTGACTGCCGCAAAAAGCCAAAGCTTCCTTCATTGAATCGTCCAGCGGAACCGTAACCGTAAACTTTCCCGTTTCGTCCATTGCCGTTTTTGTAAAACGACTGTCACGAACCAATGTGATAAAAATATCTGTTCCCCATTCAACGCCTACATTTCCCCAAGAAACAGTCATGGTATTCACCTTACCGTTATGCTTAGTGGTTAAAAATGCACCTTTTTTCAAAAATTTTAAAATATCCATACACATATCCTCCTTACTACACTATATGAAGATATTCTTGTTCGCTTTCATTCCTTTTCATTCTGCCCATAAGAGCGGAAACCGCTTCGTTTACATTTTTGCCTTCAAACAAAATTTTGTAAGCTTCGTTAATGATGGGCATTTCCACATTAACGCTGTCCGCCAATTCTTTTGCGGCTTTACAGGTCTTCACGCCCTCAACAACCATATTTACTTCTTTTTGTGCCTCATCAAGGCTTTTTCCCTGACCGATTAAAATTCCCGCTCTCCTGTTTCGTGAGTGCATACTGGTGCAGGTTACGATTAAATCGCCTATTCCAGAAAGACCGTTAAAGGTTTCCGCTTTCGCTCCCAGTCGCTCACCAAGGCGTTTCATTTCCACCAAGCCTCTGGTCATAAGCGCCGCTTTTGTGTTATCGCCCAAATTCATACCATCCAAAATGCCACAGCAAAGGGCTATAACATTTTTCAATGAGCCTCCTAATTCCACGCCTCGAATATCCGAGTTTGTGTAGACACGAAAAGACGGATTCATAAAAATATCCTGTATATATGACGCAACATTTATATCTTCCGCCGCAACCGTATTGGTGGTGGGAATTCCCCTTGAAACCTCCTCAGCGTGAGATGGCCCCGACATAACGGCAATTTCACACTCCGGAATTTCCTCTTTTATAATTTCAGACATAGTCTTATATGTGTTCTCTTCAATACCTTTTGCTATATTTAAAACAATCTGCCCGTCTTTTACAACGGTTGACAGAATTTTTGCCGTATTTCTTACGGCGTGAGACGGTGAAGCCATAACCGTAATGTCCGAATTCGCACAGGCCCCGACATAACGGCAATTTCACACTCCGGAATTTCCTCTTTTATAATTTCAG
>CAZTEA010000177.1:0-3216 GCA_964612315.1 uncultured Oscillospiraceae bacterium
CTATTATTGAAAGATATTACGGAAAAGAAATTTTTTACGAAGATGCTGTTAACATTGTTCTTCCCGACGCATACGATAAAGCAATAGAAGAACAAAATATAGAAGCGGTAGCGCAGCCGGAAATCGATGTTAAGGAAATTTCCGCTGAAACAGGCGTTGTTTTCACAGCCAAAGTTGCTGTAAAGCCTGAGTTTGAGCTTGGTCAGTATAAAGGCGTTAAGGTTAAAAAGGTTACTCATAAAACTACCGAAAAAGAAATTAACGCAGAAATCGAAAGAATTAGAGAAAGAAATGCTCGTCTTATCACAGTTGAAGACAGAGCTGCGGAAAAGAACGATACCGTTGTAATCGATTACGAAGGTTTTGTTGACGGCGTTGCGTTTGACGGAGGAAAGGCTGAGGGTCACGAATTAAAGCTTGGCTCGGGTCAGTTTATTCCCGGTTTTGAAGACCAGTTAATCGGAGCAAAGACCGGTGACGATGTTACTGTTAAGGTAACATTTCCCACAGAATATCACGCTGAAGACCTTAAGGGGAAGGATGCTGAATTTAAAGTAAAGGTTCACGCAATCAAAGCTCAGGAGCTTCCCGAATTGGATGACGAATTCGCAAAGGATGTAAGTGAATTTGATACATTCGAAGAATTTAAAGCTGATATCACAAAGAAGCTTAAGGAAAATAACAAAAACCGTTCAAAGCAGGAGTTTGAGAATAATGTTTTGGAAGCTGTTGCAAACGGAACGGAAATTGATATTCCTCAGGCAATGATTGATACCAATGTAGAAAACAGCATTCGTGATTTCGCTATGCAGATGCAGTACCAGGGCATTGAGCTTAAGCAGTATATGCAGATGACGGGAATGACGATTGATACACTTAAAGAGCAGTTCCTTCCCGAGGCTGAAAAGAAGGTTAAGATGTCTTTGATACTTGAAAAAGTTGCAAAGGTTGAAAATATTGAAGTTTCCGACGAAGAAGTTGAAGCTGAATACAAAAATATTGCCGATGCAAACAAAATGCAGCTTGAAGATGTTAAAAAATATCTCAAAGCCGAAGACTTAAAAGAAAACAAGCTTGTTGAAAAGACAGTTACTTTCCTTGTTGAAAATGCTGACACAAGCAAATAAAGTGATGATGTAATTACTTCAAAGGTTAATCCTGTATTGGATTAACCTTTGATTTAAATTTTGATAAAATGTCGAAAAAACAAGAATTTACAAGGAGGAATTTAAATGAAGAACAGTTTAGTACCCTATGTTGTGGAGCAAACAAGCAGAGGCGAAAGGTCTTACGATATTTTTTCGAGACTTTTAAAGGACAGAATTATATTTTTATCGGATGAAGTTAACGATGCAACAGCAAGCCTTGTTGTTGCTCAGCTTTTGTTCCTTGATAGCGAAGACCCCGACAAAGATATAAATCTTTATATCAACAGTCCGGGTGGTTCGATTACTGCAGGTATGGCAATTTATGACACCATGCAGTACACAAAAGCTGATGTATCCACGATTTGCGTGGGAATGGCGGCTTCTATGGGTGCGTTTTTGCTTTCTGCGGGCGCAAAAGGAAAAAGATATGCTCTTCCGAACAGCGAAATTATGATTCACCAGCCTTTAGGTGGAACACAAGGTCAGGCAACCGATATTCAAATTCACGCCGAAAGAATCATTAAGATGAAGGAAAAACTCAATAAAATGCTTAGCGAAAACACAGGTCAGCCTCTTGATAAGATAAAAGCGGATACCGAGCGAGATAATTTTATGTCAGCGCAGGAGGCTTTAAAATACGGTCTTATTGATAAGATTGTTGAAAAAAGATAATTTATAATAAGGAGTAATATATGCCGAATAATGATGAAAGACGCCAGTTCAGATGTTCCTTTTGCGGAAAAACGGAAGATCAGGTAAAAAAATTGATTGAAGGTCCGGGAGCTTATATTTGCAACGAATGTGTTGAGTTGTGTTTTGAACTCTTCGAAGATGATATGGAATCTGCCGGCGAGGCGGAAACTGCCGAAATTACCGAACTTCCAAAACCTAAGGAAATAAAGGCGTTTTTAGACGAATATATAATCGGTCAGGAGGATGCCAAAAAAGTATTGTCTGTGGCTATTTACAATCATTATAAGAGAATTCAGTTTACCGAAAAAGCCGGAGACGATGTGGAGCTTCAGAAAAGCAATATTTTGATGCTTGGACCGACAGGTGTGGGAAAAACTTTTCTCGCCCAAACCTTGGCTAAAATGATGAATGTTCCTTTTGTTATTGCCGATGCAACAGCGTTAACCGAGGCGGGGTATGTAGGTGAAGATGTTGAAAATATTCTCTTAAAGCTTATCCAGGCGGCGGATTATAATATTGAGAAAGCCGAAAAAGGAATAATATATATAGACGAAATCGATAAAATTACAAGAAAGTCCGAAAACCCTTCGATTACCCGTGATGTGAGCGGCGAGGGGGTTCAGCAAACACTTCTTAAAATATTGGAGGGGACGGTTGCGTCTGTACCGCCCACAGGAGGAAGAAAGCATCCTCATCAGGAATTTATCCAAATTGACACGACAAATATTTTGTTTATTTGCGGCGGAGCATTCGAAGGCCTTGACAGGATAATTGAAAATCGAATTTCGGCAAAAAGCCTTGGTTTTGGTGCAGAGGTTCACAGTCGCAAGGAAAGAAATCAAGGAGAGCTTTTGAAACAAGTTGAACCGGAAGACTTGCTTAAGTTCGGTCTTATTCCCGAATTTGTTGGAAGACTTCCGATTGTAACCACCCTTGATTCTTTAACAATAGATGCACTTAAACAAATTCTTACACGACCCAAAAACGCTCTTATCAAACAATATAAAAAATTGTTTGAGATGGATAATGTGGAAGTAGAATTTGATGATGACGCTATCGAAGCAATTGCACAAAAGGCGATAGAAAGAAAAACAGGTGCAAGAGGGCTCAGAACCATAATCGAGGGCATTATCTTGGATATTATGTATGAAATCCCCTCCGAAACCAATGTGAAAAAGCTTATAATTCACAAGAGTTGTATTACAGATAAGGCTGAACCCGAACGGATTTTAAAAGAATCAAGACGACAGGTTAAAAAGGTATCGGGAGAAAAAAGTGCAAGCTAACAAAAACAGAGCTTTATGCAGTTTTGCATAAAGCTCTGTTTTTTACGACTATTTTGGCTAAAGTGCACAAAAAACCAACTCAATATTGT
>CAZTEA010000178.1:0-447 GCA_964612315.1 uncultured Oscillospiraceae bacterium
CTATTGAATTAAAAATGTAAATTCAAGGAGGAATAATTATGGCAAAGAGCAGACTGATAGGAGATTATCCGGTAATCGGTATCCGTCCCACAATTGACGGAAGAAGAGGTGTTCTTAAGGTTAGAGAATCTTTGGAAGACCAGACGATGAATATGGCTAAGGCGGCTGCCGAACTTATTTCATCAAACTTAAAGTATTCAAACGGCGAACCCGTTAAAGTTGTTATTGCCGATACAACCATCGGAAGAGTGGCAGAGGCTGCGGCTTGTGCTGCCAAATTTAAGAAAGAGGGCGTTGATATCACATTAACCGTTACACCGTGCTGGTGCTATGGCTCTGAAACGATGGATATGGACCCCATGACAATCAAGGGTGTTTGGGGATTTAACGGAACAGAGCGTCCGGGCGCAGTTTATCTTGCGGCTGTTTTGGCTTCTCACGCACAAA
>CAZTEA010000178.1:457-2052 GCA_964612315.1 uncultured Oscillospiraceae bacterium
GCACAAAAGGGTCTTCCGGCATTCGGAATTTACGGGCATGATGTCCAGGATATGACCGATACATCAATTCCTGAAGATGTTGCGGAAAAGATTTTGAGATTTGCCCGCAGCGCTGTTGCCGTTGCAACAATGAGAGGTAAGTCTTATCTCCAAATCGGTTCTATCTGTATGGGTATCGGCGGTTCAATTATCGATGTTAACTTTATGGAAGAATATTTGGGTATGAGAGTTGAATCTGTTGACGAGGTTGAAGTTATCAGAAGAATGACCGAGGGTATCTATGACGAAGCCGAATACAAAAAGGCACTTGCTTGGGCGAAAGAAAAGTGCACAATCGGTTTCGACAAGAACCCTGTTGAACTTCAGAAATCCGATGCGGAAAAGGAAGAACAGTTTGAATTTGTTGTTAAGATGATGTGCATTATCAAAGACCTTATGAACGGCAACGATAATCTTCCCAAGGGTTGTGAGGAAGAAATGGTTGGTCACAATGCCATTGCGGCAGGCTTCCAGGGTCAGAGACAATGGACAGACTTCTATCCCAACTGCGACTTCCCCGAAGCAATGCTTAACACATCCTTTGACTGGAACGGCGCAAGAGAACCGTATATACTTGCTACCGAAAATGATACTTTAAACAGTATGTGTATGCTCTTCGGTAAGCTTTTGACAAACAGAGCGCAGATGTTCGCCGATGTAAGAACATATTGGAGCGGTGATGCAGTTAAGAAAACAACGGGCTATGATATCGAGGGTAAAGCAAAAGAGGCTGACGGATTTATTCATCTTATTAACTCCGGTGCTTGCTGTTTGGACGCTTGCGGTGAAGTTAAGGACGAAAACGGAAACGGCGTTATGAAGCCTTGGTATGAAATGACAGAGGCTGACTGTGACACAGTTATGAAGTCTACAACTTGGAATATGGCTGACTTGGGATATTTCCGTGGCGGCGGCTATTCTTCAAGATTTTTAACAAGATCCGAAATGCCCGCTACAATGCTTCGTCTTAACATAGTTAAGGGATTGGGTCCCGTTATGCAGATTGCGGAAGGCTGGACAATCAATCTTCCCGATGAGGTTTCCGATGTATTGTGGAAGAGAACAGACTACACATGGCCTTGCACATGGTTCGCTCCCAGATGCACAGGCGAGGGCGCATTCAAAACCGCATATGATGTAATGAACAACTGGGGTGCAAACCACGGTGCAATCAGCTACGGTCATATCGGTGCGGATATTATCACTCTTTGCTCAATGCTCAGAATCCCTGTTTGTATGCACAATGTTCCCGAAGACAAGATATTCAGACCTGCATCTTGGAATGCTTTCGGTATGGGATAAAGAGGGGCAGGATTTCAGAGCTTGCGGAGCTTACGGTCCGATGTATAGAAATATTAAATAAATGCTTAATTACAAAACAACAGGTAACCTTTCGGTTACCTGTTGTTTTAGTGTGTCTAAAAAAGTCGCTTTGCCGCAAGTAAAAAATATAACTTCATTTTTAGACCTGCGACAGAGTGTCTATAAATTAAAAATCCGATGCTGAAAATTCCACGGTGTGGCTTATTGTTCTTTCACATTTTGACGAAAGGACG
>CAZTEA010000178.1:2062-3137 GCA_964612315.1 uncultured Oscillospiraceae bacterium
TTGTCCATGGCTCAATGCAAATATATTTTGCTCCCGGCTTTTGCCAAATCAAAAGATAGTCGCAGTCCGAAAAGCTGACCTTGATGTTTTCGCCGTTTGTTTGATTTTTCAAAATAACGCTGCGTGATTTAATATCGGACAAAATAATGGCGTCCGTGTCAAAATATTGAGCTTTTAGGGGAAGAATGCGTCCTTTTTCGGCGTATTTGAATTTTTGACGGGACAAAAGATTGCCGTCCAATTGATTGCCGTAAAATTCTTCATCTTTTTCGAAAACAAGACAGTAGTTTTCAATTCCCTCCGGCAGGGCATAGGCCTCATGAGCCCCCACTCCGAAGAACATAGTCTTATCCCCTGTATTTTTAACGGAAAATGAGACGGATAAGGTGTTGTCATTAAGAGTGTATGCAACTCGGAACTCGAAATCGAAAGGGTAAGATGAAAGGGTTTCCTTGCTTGAGGTCAACAAAAATGTTGCCGAATTTTCTGTGATTTTTTCGGGTTTAAACAAGCTGTTTCGTGCAAAACCGTGCTTTTTTAGAGTGTATTCTCGGTTTTCGAAAATGAATTTGTCGTCTTTAAGACCGCCGCAAATGGGAAACAAAACGGGTGCTTGTCCGGACCAAATTTGGGGGTCGCCCTCCCATAGGTATTCTTTGCCGCAAATTTTGACGGAGGAAAGCTCCGCCCCGAAGGGGTTAATTAAAACAGCGGCGTTGCCGTGAGTCAGTTTAATGTTATCCAAAGCAAACATCCTTTCGTGGTGGAATAAAGATATTATACAGCAAATAAAGACATATGTAAATATAAATTTAGAAAAGAACCCAAATATGAGAAATATTTTAAAAAAATGCTTGACAAATCAAAAATCTTGTGGTATCATATATACTGTTCGACACAGATGGCGGTATAGCTCAGTTGGCTAGAGCATACGGTTCATACCCGTAGTGTCACTAGTTCGAATCTAGTTACCGCTACCACAAGCATAGGAAAATACTTTCCTATGCTTGACCATTATATGGCTCCTTGGTCAAGTGGTTAAGACTCCGCCCTCTCACGGCGGCTACAGGGGTTC
>CAZTEA010000179.1:0-3129 GCA_964612315.1 uncultured Oscillospiraceae bacterium
GCATTATGGCAAACACAGGTTTAAGTCTCGCCTTTCAACTGGGTTATGTTTTCGCTTTCGGCTGGGGAGCATTTAAGCTTATCAACGGCATTATCACCGTCGGAACCGTTACCGCAATTTTACAGCTTGTAAATCAAATACAAACGCCCTTTGCGGGCATTTCCGGTATACTGCCGCAATTTTACAGTATTTTGGCTTCCTCGGAAAGAATTATGGAAATTGAAAAAATGGATACCGAAATCGGCGACTCATCAACTAAAATCAATCCCATTGATACATACAACAATCTCAAATCCTTGGTTTTTGAAAATATTTCTTTCGGCTACGACAGAGATGTTGTGCTTGAAAACGCAAGTTTAACCGTAAACAAAGGCGATTTTGCCGTAATTTCAGGGATTTCGGGTATAGGAAAAAGCACTCTTATGAAGCTCCTGCTTGGGGTTATAAACCCCGGCAGCGGAAGTATTTATCTTCTATTTGAGAACGGAGAAAAACGCTCTGCCGACAAAAGCACAAGACCGCTGTTTTCTTATGTTCCGCAGGGAAACCTTCTTCTTTCCGGAACACTCCGTGAAGCAATTACCATAATCAAGCCCGAGGCAACGGATGACGAAATAAACCACGCTCTTAAAATAAGCTGTGCGGATAAATTTATTTCCGAATTTCCCGATGGTCTTGAAACGGTAATCGGCGAAAAAGGCTTCGGACTTTCCGAAGGACAGGTTCAGCGCCTTGCCGTCGCCAGAGCAATCTTATCGGATGAGCCCATACTTTTGCTGGACGAAGCAACCTCGGCGCTCGATGAGTCAACGGAAAAACAGCTTCTTGAAAACATCAAAGCTATGAAAAACAAAAGCTGTATAATAATTTCTCATAAAAAGGCGGCGTATGATATCTGCAACAAAGAGATAAAAATCGAAAATAAAAAGATTTATACAAAAGATATATAAAAGTTGGGATTATCCCAACTTTTTATATTTTCGAATTTATTTTAAAAATATATTGATAATTAAATGCAAATGTGGTATGATGAATATGCCAAACTAATTGAATAAAAGGACAAGAACTCTTGTTTTTCAAGAACAAAGAGTGTTTTTCGTGTCATCTCGATAATCTTTTGCAAAAAATGCAAATTTCCGTTGAGATGATACGACTTTGTTCTTGTCTAATCAATTAGTTTGGCGACTATCGGAGTTTGCGTTTTTTATGCGTCTGCTTCGGTAGGCGCATTTTTTAATTTGTAATTTTTTATGCAGGAGGGTTGTTAATTTTATGGGGCAAATTCAAAATGTGCCAAATAACAAAACAAATTTCAAAGGAGAGCTTTTATTATGAACGAATACAATTCACCTAATGGTACAACTCCGCAAACAGATAACAAGAATATGATACAATGCAAAACCTGTGCGTTTCAATATCCGAAAAACTTTAAAAAATGTCCTCAATGCGGCAACAAAAAAGCAAAGCCATTTTATTTAAGATGGTGGTTTTGGCTTATTGCAATCATTGTAATTTTGGGTGTAGCATCTTCAACCGGAGTCAAGAAAAACCAAGAAAACACCGAAAAATCTTACACCGAGACTGACACCGAAACTCGTGAAAACACACCCACTCCTGCGGTTACATATGCAAATTTTGAGAAAATTGAGAACGGTATGACCTACGAACAAGTGGTTGAAATTTTCGGCGAGGACGGTAAGATTTTGTCCGAGAGCACCGTTTTGGATACCTCAATGCAAATATACTATTGGTATGACTCTACAGGCATTTCGAACTGCAATGTAACCTTCCAAAATAACAAAGTAATGGCAAAAGCACAAATCGGCTTAAAATAATATTTATCTTATGTAAGATTATAAAAAATCCGCATATCCTATTTAAGCAGGATATGCGGATTTCTTTGTGCGTAAAAATCTAACGATTCACATAGTACTTAACCAATTCTTCCAAAATTTCATCGGTTTCAACTTTCTGAATCATACCTCTTGCACCCTTGTGCGAAGTTATATAAGACGGGTCACCTGACATAATATATCCCACAATCTGGCTTATGGGATTATATCCCTTTTCCGAAAGCGCATCGTGAACAGTCAAAATAATGTCGCTGACCGCCATTGGCTTCTTCTCCACCTGAAATTTTATTGTTTTATCGTTATCATACATTACTGTCAACCTCCCATCAAATTATTTATTATCTTATATTATCTTAAATCTGCACCGACATTTTCTTTAAGTCCCGCAAGAATTTTTTCCATAACCGCATTAACTTCATCATCGGTTAATGTTCTGTCCGCCGCTCTAAACGCCAAAGAATATGCAACACTCTTCTTATTTTCGCCAAGTTGCGCTCCTCTGTATATATCAAACAGAGAATAGCTTTCCAAAATTCCGCCCATTTCGGCTTCAAAAATTTCGGCAATGTCTCCGACTTGAACCGTTTCTTCAACCACCATGGCAATATCACGGGTTGTTGCCGGAAATTTCGGAAGCGCTTTATATGTTTTCTTGCTGTCGGCACATTCAAACATAGTCATAAAATCAAGCTCGGCCAAATAAACTTCGCCGCCGATTTTATAATTTCCCGCAACGGCAGGATGTGCTTGTCCCATAATACCGATTTTTCTGTCACCGCAGAAAATTTCCGCACACCTGCCCGGATGGAATGTTGCATTATCGCAAACCGCAACAAACTTAACCTTTTTCACGCCAAGCTGTGCAAAAATATTTTCAACAGCGCCCTTCAATGTATAGAAATCGCCGTTTCCGTACATACCGATTGCAACCGTCTTTCTTTCATCGGGAAGCGTTTCCCCTTTGTTTATATATATGCTGCCAAGCTCAAATAATGCCGCTGACGGTATTCGCTTATTATAATTTGTTTTAAGAACCTCGCACATTGAAGACAGCATTGATGTTCTCATAACGCTGTTTTCTTCGCCCAAAGGATTGAGTATCTTGACAAAATCATATTTAACATTGCCTTTCGGGATTGCCAAATATTCGTTTTCTTTGGGGTCCGTAAACGAATAAGTGATTATTTCGTCAAATCCATCGGCAACCAATGCGTTTTTAACCTTATCCTCCGCCTTTTGTTCCGGAGTTTTTCCGCCGGCAACCACAGCACTATCC
>CAZTEA010000180.1:0-3123 GCA_964612315.1 uncultured Oscillospiraceae bacterium
ATACATTATATGTATTTTAATTAAAATAGTGACAAATCGGAAAAAATGTGATATACTTAAATTTCCGAGAGAAAATACTTTTTGGAGTGATGTTTTTGAAAGCGTTGATTTTCAGCGATTCCCATGGCCGAGTGGGAAATATGATTGAAGCTTGTGAGCGTGAAAAAACTTATGATATGGTTATGTTTGCCGGTGATGTTCATCGGGACATTGAAGAATTTATGCTGGTTTATCCGAGATTAACCGTGGCAGAGGTTATCGGAAATAACGATTTTTTTGTAAAAAGCGTTCCGAAAGAGCGTATTTTTGAGTTTGGCGGAAAGAAAATACTTTTAACCCACGGTCACGAATATGCCGTTAAATATTCGACGCTTCAGCTTGCGTCATATGCGAAAAAAATCGGTGCGGATATTTGCGTGTACGGACATACTCATTGCCGTGATTTTGAAGAAGTAAACGGAGTAACGGTTATAAATCCCGGTTCGGCATCAAGAAGCTACGGTATTTTAACGGTTGAGGATGGCAAGATTGATTTTGAATTTAAGGATATCTAAATGCAAAATACGACAAAAAAAGCTTGACCTTTCGTAAAGTTTATTGTAAAATGGTATCGTAACATAATTGTAACATAAACTTAACAGGAATGAAACGAAACGATTGACAGAGTATTTTGTGATTTTTATGAGGTGGTATTTTGACGGAAGATAAAGAAAATAAAAGTGTATCGTCGGAGCCTGCGGAGTTTGGAAAGGCGGTTTCGGCAAAAAAGAAGATTAAGCATAGCTCTGATCGGGCTTTTATGGTGGACGGAAAAAGCGTTTATATGCACAGCGTCAAAAAGCTTTGGAAAAGTGTGAGAAGATATATTTTTTCGGGAATATTGGCGATTGTATTTTTGGCGGTGGTTTGTGCGTTTTTCAATATGAAAAATTATGCTTTGGGATATGAAGTGATAATTGACGGCAGCGTGGTTGGATATGTTGATGATGCACAGGTTGTAAAGGATGCTGTTAATGAAGTCAGAAGCGTGGTTAAGGGCTATGTGGAGAACGGCGAGGAATACAACAAAAAACCGGAATATGTGCGGAGATTGGTGGATAAAAGCGAATGCTTAAATAAAGAGCAGGTTGTGGAGTATCTTATGTCCAATTTGGACTATATTGTGGCAAGCTACGGCATTTATGTTGACGATAAGTTTGTTACGGCAGTTTCCACGGAAGAAATCGCAAAAGATGTTCTTGAGGAATATCTTAAAAGATATGCGGGAGTGGAGCTTACAGAGGACACCGTTCTTGAAACAAAGGAAAAATATACATATAAATTGGATTATGACCACGGAATAAATGAGTTTTCTTCCTTGGAGGAGGCCATTGCGGTTCTTTCGGGAACGGACAGGGCTCTTGAAAAATATACTGTTGTTGCGGGGGACACTCTTTCGGGAATTGCCCAAAGATACGGCATGAAGAGCAGCGTTGAAATTGTTGCTTTAAATCCGAATCTTGTAAATGGGGATACAATTAAAGTCGGTGACGAAATTATTGTGGAAAAAGCGGTTCCGCTGCTTTCGGTTATTGCTACAAGAGAAGTGGAGTATGACGAGAAAATTCCTTTTGAAATCGAAAAACAAGACGACCCCACAATTTATCAGGGCGAGTATAGGATTGTTTCATCGGGAGTTGCGGGCGTTGTTCGCAAGGTGGCTAAAATAAAAACCGAAAACGGTATTGAAGTCAGCCGTGATATTTTGTCTTCGGAGGTTTTAAGCGAACCGATTAAGGAAGTTAGAAGAGTCGGAACAATGGTTCCGCCGCAGTTTATAAGACCGGCAAGCGGATATCTTTCCTCGGGTTTTGGAAGACGCTGGGGACGAAATCATAACGGTATCGATGTAGCGGGAGCGCACGGCTCAAATGTTGTGGCATCCGCCTCGGGAACGGTTACTTATGCGGGTTGGATGAGCGGATACGGCAATTATGTGGTTATCAACCACGGGAACGGTTATCAAACCGCATACGGGCACAATTCGTCAATTTCCGTTTCGGTGGGACAGAAGGTATCGCAAGGTCAGGTTATTGCAAAAATGGGAAGCACCGGCAGAAGCACGGGAACTCATGTTCATTTTGAAATTAAGAAAAACGGGGTATTCCAAAATCCCCTTAACTATGTATCGTACTAATTATTGAGGTGAATTTTATGGATAAGAAAATTTTGGTTGTTGATGACGAGAAGCCGATAGTTGAAATTCTGAAGCTGAATCTTCAAAAGGAAAACTACGAGGTTTATGAAGCGTATGATGGTGAGGATGCGCTTTTGAAGGCAAAAACGGTTCAGCCGGATTTGATTTTGCTTGATGTAATGCTTCCGAAAATGGACGGCTTTACGGTGTGCAGAAAAATTCGTGAAACCTCTACCGTTCCGATTCTTATGCTTACCGCAAGGGAAGAGGAAGTGGATAAAGTTCTCGGTCTTGAATTAGGGGCTGATGATTATATTACAAAGCCATTTAGTGTAAGAGAACTTATGGCAAGGATAAAAGCCAATATGCGTCGTGTTTCTCCCGAAGTTACGGAACCCCGTGAGGAAAGCGAATCTTTGCAAATCGGTGACTTTTTGCTGGATTTTAACAGATATGAGCTTTATAAAAACGGTAAGCTTATCGATTTGACGGTAAGAGAGTTTGATTTGATAAAATTCTTGGCTCAGCAGCCCAATCGTATTTTTTCCAGACAGAAGCTTTTGGAAAGTGTTTGGGATTATGAGTATTACGGCGATGTGAGAACAGTCGATGTTACAGTAAGGCGTGTTCGTGAAAAAATTGAAGATGACCCCTCCGTGCCCACACATATTATGACCAAGCGAGGAGTTGGGTACTATTTCCAGCCGTAATGATAGGGATAACTATAATCGCCGTGGGAAAAATTAAGGAAAAATTTTTTGCACAGGCAATTGAGGAATACGGAAAACGGCTGAAAAGGTATTGCAATTTCGAGATTATTGAGGTTAAGGACGAGCCAACGCCCGAAAATCCGTCAGAGCGTGAAAAAGCTACGGTTCTCAAAAAAGAGGGCGAGCGAATTGCGGAGAAAATTCCGAAAGGGGCTAAAATTGTCGCCCTTTGTGTGG
>CAZTEA010000181.1:0-3096 GCA_964612315.1 uncultured Oscillospiraceae bacterium
TTTATAATTTTATCACAGTTCAAAAAAAAATATAGTAAAAAAACGAAAATAAATATGGACTTTTCGAAACAAATATGATATAATTTGTTGTAGTTTTGGAGGTGTTACATTTGATTTTCGAACAAGAACACATTATTTTTGAAATATTGGATGTATTCCATTTTGACCAATCCTTTACGAAAAGAACAGCATCAAACAGAAATTTTGATGCCGTTTCTTTCAGGTATAAAGCCAACACAATCATAGAAACATCAAAACAACAAATTGAACTTAATGATAATTCAATATGTTATTTCCCTTCGAATGTTCCTTATACCCGTATATCTCAAAACGATAAACTTATTGTAATTCATTTTAAATCATTTAACTATCACTCTAACCATATTGAATATTTTTTACCGAGCAAGCCCGAAAAATATCGTATTCTTTTCGAACAGATTCTTTCCACATGGGATAGCAAAGATATATCCTATAAACACGATAGTGCCGCCATATTAAACAAGATTTTCGCCGAATTTTGCAAAGACAACTTTTCCGTTTGTAAAGAAGACAAAATTGCCGACAGCGTGCTATATATAAAGAAGAATTATCTTCAGCAGGATTTTTCGCTCTCCGTAGCTGCCGGTAAATCTCTTATGAGTGAACAATATTTTCGAAAGCTTTTCAAAAAAGAGTTTGGTATATCTCCCAAAAAATATGTTATAGAAAACAGGATTAAGCGAGCCCAAGCTCTTATTCTTACCAACCATTATACAGTATCGGAAATTGCGGAATTATGCGGATATACCGATTACAACTATTTTTCAACGGAGTTTAAAAAAGCAACCGGAGTATCCCCCTCGCAATATTCTTATAATTTCGAAAACCAGACATAATTTTATATTACCGCAGTACAACTTCATTTTCATAACCACAAACTGTGAGTTTTCCCGTAAAATAAAATACGCAAATATTCTTCAAAAGAATACTTGCGTATTTTATTTTATATTAACTTTTCTATTCTGTGGTTTATTATATCCCTGGTTTTTAAAATAAAGTCACTTTCTTTCGGATATTTCAAAAAGCCTTCTATTTCCGAAATCAAATCCCAAACCGCTTCTTTTCCACCGAGAGTCTCAAGCATCTTCAGCGCTCTTAAATCCTGCATCGCTTCATTGAATACATACAATCGAAGTGAACACACAACCTCGCCGTTTTCATTCAAAGGATAAACCATAAAAGCGTCTCCCGAGGGAAAACCTCCGCCTGCCGTTGTATCTGCATACGGGTTAATTGCCTTTATCGAATGCTGGGAAAACCAAAAATTAAATCCCCATTGCAAAAAGCCTTTAATTTCATTTTTATAAAGTTGCCAGCCTAAAATACGATTTCTGTAGGACGGCATTGCAATAAACCTGTTTGCAACATCTTTGCCCTGTATACAGCAATAATAAGTCCACAGATTTTCACCTTTTTTTCAAGAAACACCCCTATTTCATCATTGGGGACAATCGGGTTTTTTATAAGTCCATTTTCATAATACGAATAATCGCTTAAAGCGTCGATAATGCGCTTTTCGCCCACATATTTCGACAAAATTTTCTTCGCAGCGGCATACTTTTCGATATGCTCCTTTGCAGGTTCGTCCGACACATGAAAAAAGCACCTGTTCCACACCTTTTGCTTTTTCAATACGCTGACAAGTTCAGGCAAAAACGCCTTCAAAAAGCCTTGATATTCCTTGGAATGAGCATCAGTTTTCCAGCCGAAAATTCTATGATACTCTCCATTCTCCCACGCCATAATTTTCGGTGCGGAAACAGCACCCCATTGGGTATAAAGATGGGAAATTTCAAAATACTTAATCCCTACTTTTTCACAAATGGTTATCCATTTGATAAGCTTCTCAAAACCGAATATGTATTCCCCGTCTTTAATTTCCACATCAACAAGCTGATTCGTTTCACGCTCTCCGCCCACCGCTGTATCAAGAGGCGGTGTAAAAATCGGCGTTAATATCATATTGTGCCCGAATTTAACATATACTTCCAAATATTTCTTCAAAATCTCAAAATACTTCATACTGAAAATCGGTGCATTATGATGATGCGCCAAGCAATCGCCGTGAAACCAGCCCGTGTTGTAAATATCGAGCTCCGTAAGATTTGCATCGACGATGTGAATATCATAGTTCAATGTTGCAACCAAATTGTCCTCTTTGTCGTATATTTTAAATTCAACGGGGACATCGCCAAAATCTTCACCGTTCGGCTCAACCGCAACCCAAATCGCCCTTGCCTGATTATTGGCAAGCTCAAATTTGTTGTCCTTAATTTCATAAAGAGGGTCGGGAAGAACGCAAGGCTCTTTTGTTATATATTCCTCGTCAGATTTTTCATAACACGGAACCATAACCGGCACGCAGTCTGTCCGATACAGTTTTATTCTGTCGGCTATAGGCGAATTTATCTGAATTTTACAAAATATTCGCTGCTCGCAAAATTCGACAGCTTCCGCCGCAATCTGAAAAGAATATATCTCATTTTTCAGCATACTTCCCTTAATCTGTTCCGTATATTTTTCTATCCCCTGTCCCGGTAAAACCTTTTCCAAACTGCTTACAAGCTTAAATTTCAACTTTTGCACAATTATGCTCCTCCATATACAAAAATACCTTTTCAATTTCCACAAGTTCAGATTCTTTATTCTTCTCAAGCCATTTCACTCGATACTTTTCAAGCCACTTTTTCGTGTCGACGGTTCTTTTGATATTATAACCTTATGCCGCCGAAATAAGCTTATTGGTGAGACAAACACCCTCTGCTGCCAAAATAATTTCCTGTCGAAATTCGTCATTTATCCAAATCTTATCTTGAAGCTCTTTTATAATTTTTTCGCACTCGGCTTGAATTTTCAAAACTTCGCTTTCCTTATTTCCGATATCCAGTTTCAGCGGAATTCCACCCTCACGGCACGGCAACTTTAAAAGATCCGATTTAATTCTCGGTTCAATCGGCAAATTATCAACTTTAATCTTTTTTAGAGATACCGTCCCTCCGATTTCTTCTATTTTTGTGGCATAGGCGTTAATAAAAGCATACAAATACTATCCTATTA
>CAZTEA010000182.1:0-3049 GCA_964612315.1 uncultured Oscillospiraceae bacterium
CCTATCGGTCTTATATGTATTGCTGTTCTTCGCACAATGGGTATTGAAAACATTGTTGCGGTTGACGGTGAAGAAAAAAGACTTGCATTCGCAAAAGAGATGGGTGCGGACCACTTTGTTAATTTCAAAGAATTTAACGGAATTGAAGCTCTTGCTGGCGGCGTAAAAGATGCGTTCGGCGGGTATCTTGCGGATTTTGCTTTCCAATGTACCGGTTCACCGGTTGCACACAGCAATATATACAAGTTTATTCGTAACGGCGGCGGTCTTTGCGAATTGGGATTCTTTATTAACGGCGGCGACGCTACAATAAATCCACACTTTGACATTTGTTCAAAGGAAATCACAACGGTTGGTTCATGGGTTTACACTCTCAGAGACTACGGCACAACTTTTGATTTCTTAAAGAGAGCAAAAGCAATCGGTCTCCCTATGGAAAAACTCATAACACACAAGTATCCCTTAGAGGAAATCAATGAAGCACTTAAGACAAATCTTAAAATGGAAGGTCTTAAGATTGCGATAGTAAATAAGTAATTTAAATTTTAGGAGGAAAATATTATGGCACAGGAAGCATTAGGTATGATTGAAACAAGAGGATTAACAGCTGCAATCGAGGCTGCTGATTCTATGGTTAAGGCTGCAGAGGTTGTTCTCATCGGAACAGAAAAAATCGGTTCAGGTCTTGTAAGTGTTATGGTTCGTGGTGATGTAGGCGCCGTTAAGGCTGCAACAGAAGCCGGAGCTGCTTCTGCTCAGAGATTGGGTGAACTCGTTGCTGTTCATGTAATCCCCAGACCCCATAGTGATGTTGAGAAGATTTTACCTGTTCTCTAATTAGGAGTTGATAAAAATGGCAGGAAATACTTCCAAAAAAACAAAAACCGCACCGAAAAAGGCGGAAAATGTTAATGTTGAAAATAACGATACAAAAACAATTAAGGAGGAAATCGTAATGGTTAAAGAAGCATTGGGTATGGTTGAAACAAGAGGTTTGGTTGCTGCAATTGAAGCTGCCGACTCTATGGTTAAGGCTGCAAATGTTACACTTATCGGAACAGAAAAAATCGGTTCAGGTCTTGTAAGTGTTATGGTTCGTGGTGATGTAGGCGCTGTTAAAGCTGCTGTTGAAGCCGGTTCTGTTTCCGCTTCCAAGCTCGGTGAGCTCGTTGCAACTCATGTAATCCCCAGACCTCACAGCGATGTTGAGAAAATTTTACCCGTTTTAAAGTAATTTGACTTAAATATTCCTATGGGCGGTGTTTTCCGCCCATAGGATAAACAGATTTTGAACTGGCGGTGAATTTAATGATTATCGGAAAAGTTATCAGAAGTATTGTTTCTACGAGAAAAAACGCAAATCTTGTTGGAAATAAGTTTCTCGTTGTTGAACCTCTTAAATGTATGGGCGAAAAGAACCGAGTTGTCGCGATCGATAATGTCGGTGCCGGAATAGGAGAGGTTGTTTTGGTGGCGTGCGGAAGTGCCGCAAGAATAGGCTGTGATATGGATAATTCTCCCGTAGATGCAGCAATAGTCGGTATTGTTGATGATCCCGGCGAACTGGAGTAGATAGAATATGCAAATTAAAGAACTTGCGAAAATTATTAGGGAATGCGGCGTTGTCGGTTGCGGCGGTGCGGGATTTCCTGCTTATGCTAAACTTAATTGTGATGCCGATACAATAATTCTCAATTGTGCCGAGTGCGAGCCTTTACTGCGGCTTCACAAACAGGTGCTGGAGGAATATGCTTATGAGATAATGACAACCCTTACGGTTATTGCTCAGGCGGTTGAGGCTGAAAATATTATAATTGCGATAAAAAAGAGCTACAAAGGTGCGGTCGAGAAAGTTTCGTCCTACCTTGATGCGTTTAAAAATATAAAAATAGGCTTTTTGCCGGAGATTTATCCGGCGGGAGATGAGGTTGTTACAATTTATGAGACCACCGGCAGAGTAGTTCCCCCGGGAAAACTGCCAATTACGGTAGGGGTTACTGTTTTCAATGTTGAAACCGTTTTAAACATATATAGGGCAATAAACGACAATTCGCCCGTAACTTATAAATATGTAACAATAACAGGTGCGGTTCAAAATCCCGTTACCGTAAAGCTTCCGATAGGTTGCAGCGTTAAAGAAGCGCTCACCTTGGCAGGTGGTGTGGTTTGTTCCGATCCTTCTTACATAATCGGCGGTCCTATGACGGGACGGATTGGGAGCTTATATGATGTTATAACCAAAACGACCAACGCAATTTTGGTTGTACCATCAGAACATTATATTATATCCAAAAGGAAATCCAATGTATCCGTTGATATGAAAAGAGCAATGGCATCTTGCTGTCAATGTGAGATGTGCACGGATATGTGTCCGAGATATTTGCTCGGACATCCCATTAAGCCGCACTTGTTTATGAGAAATGCAACAAGCGGAATTGTTACGGATGCAAATTCATATATCAATACGATGTTTTGTGTTAGCTGCGGTCTTTGTGAAATGTATTCCTGTTCCCAGGGACTTGCTCCGAAAACACTTATGGCGGTTGCCAAAAGCACACTTAGAGAAAACGGCGTAAAGCCGCCGTCCAATCCGGATTTTGTTCCGGTCAGAAAAGAAAGAAACTACAGAAAAGTTCCGATGAAGCGTCTTGTTGCAAGGCTGGGACTTAGAGAGTACGATGTTGCCGCACCTCTTACAGATGCAGAGCTTAATGTAAAAGAATACAAAATTATGCTCAGCCAAAGTATAGGAGCGCCATCGGTTCCCGTAGTTAAAAAAGGCGATAAAGTTGTTAAATGTCAGCTTTTGGCGGCTTTTTGCGAAGACAAGCTCGGGGTTTCCGTTCACTCTCCTTGTGACGGTAAAATTGCTGAGGTTACTGAGAAATTTATTCTAATTAAGGCATAGGAGGATTATTATGGGAAAAGCAATAGGAATGGTTGAATTTAAAACTGTTTCAACCGGTGTTATGGCGGCTGATACCATGGTAAAAACTGCTGAAATCGAAATAATTGAAGCTCAAACCGTTTGTCCCGGCAAATATATAGT
>CAZTEA010000183.1:0-2999 GCA_964612315.1 uncultured Oscillospiraceae bacterium
TTTCCGGAGTTATTTATAAATAATTTGAAGCCGCAGAGAATTTTTCTCTGCGGCTTCAAATTATTTTACGATAACCATTTCGGTTACGCTGTCTTGATAAATTTTTATAAAGAGTCGTGCTTCGTTTCCGGCTTCGAAAACTTCTATATCTTCTGGGGCAACAACTGATACCTTTCCGTCTCCCTTGGAAGAGTCAAAGAGGTAGACTGTTGCGTTTTCCGTTGAATAATTTGTTATTGTTTCGTTTACGCTGATGTTTACCGATTTGGCAAATTTCTTGGTTACCTTACCGTAAACGGTTCTAAGGTCTGTTGCGATCTCTTTGTTAAATTCGGTTGTTTTATCGGCGGAATTGAAGAGAACTTTGATTTCGTCGGTTTCTCCCTTTGCGTTTGTGCTGTGTTGAATAATATCTCCTCGCTGAAGCGGAGCGGAATTTTTAACGAATATTCCTTCCTTGCTTCCTGTAAGAGTTATTTGCTTACCGTTTGATAAACCGTAAAGGATGTCAACGCTTTCGTAATCGTCATTTTGAGACTCGGCAAGCTCGTCAACGAGCACTATCGGTGCGTTGGCATCGGCTATGCCCGTGGAATTTGTGACAATTACTACCTTTGCCGTATAGCTTTCCGTAAGGTCATAAACTTTGATGTCATATGAGCCGTTATTTGAGAATACGGATTTATTTCTTACTGCGTATTTGTCTGTGTCCGTTCCGCTACTTGCGGGAATATCGAAAATAATTGTGTTTTTGTCAACGGTAATATCGCCAAGCTTTCCGGAAGCGGATTTGTAAACCACACTCGATTTTGAAAGGTTTAAGGTAAATCTTTCGGTGTTGGGTGCGCCTGTTGAGGTGTTGTCCGTTGCGGTGTTGATTGCGGTGATGTTGCCGTCAGAATTTACTCTGAAGGTAATAAGCTGAGGAGTTACGGCTCCGCCGGAGGAAATGGATGAAAGAACCTCGGAGGGGGTTAAACCGTAAGTGCCGTTAAGTCTGACACGGTTTGCGCTTCCGTAGATTTTTGTATCTCCGTCTTGATTGAAAATTTTAAATTGAACTTCCGTATCGAGAGTTCCCGTTTCGGCGGCGTTTACAAGGTATCCGTAAATTTCGCTTGCGGTGCTGTCGGTGTTTGTTTGAGATTTGTCAACCGCCGCAATTTTACCTTCGTAATCAAGATAGAATCTGCCTTGGTCACGGACTTTTATTTCGTTGGGATAGTTTTCGGCGATTTTATAAGATGTTGATTCGTTATTAAAACGAACGGCACCGTTTGAAGAAATTTGAGTAACAGTACCTAAAATGCTGTCATCGCTTACAAACCCTCTTATGAGCTTTTGGTCACGGCTGGTTGTATAAGAAATTACATTCCATTCCTTAAGGTCTTTTGTTTGGATTTCTTTGCCGTCTTTTAAAAGGGTGTAGCTTATTTCTTCTTCGTCGGGGTCAAGAACAATTGAAGTTCCGTTATATTTATCCGTGATTCTGCCAGTCACCGTGGAAATTGTGTCAACAACAAGATTGTTAAATTCATTTACAAATATAATATCATATACATTATTAACATCGGTGTCCAAAAGTATAATGTTGCCTGAGGGTATCATTAAATTGGAAGCAGTAACGGAATCGTCGTATTTTCCGTTATAGATAATAACGGGATTTGAAACGGTTTTAACGGATTTTGACGAGGACATATTTTCCTTGGTGTAAGTTACCGTTATACCCGAAGAAGTGTCACCTGTGGCGGTGTCTATTTCCTCAGAGGTTAATGTGAGGGAGTTGTTTTTGTTGCTCTGATTTCTGATTGAGATAATTGTTTTTTCGTCGCTTACAGCATCGATTCTTGCATAATATACAACATTGTAGCCGAGGAGCTGTTTTGCCCCGGAAGTTCCCTCGGTGAAAATCTCGTCGTTAATTTGAATTTTATCCTCGGCAACTGTATTGCCGCCGTTTAAAGTTGTTTCACTTGTGCCTCGAACCTGTCCGTATCCTTTTTTTACATTTAACTTATCGTAAAGTAGGGTCTTGTCAACCACTTCGTAAGTTGTGTTTGTGCCGTAGCCCGTTTGTTCCATAAGATTAACGGTAAGAGCGTTGAATACAAGCTGTGCAATGTCGCCTCTTGAAGCTGGCGTATAAGCAGTTGCGTTTATTCCTTTTAAAAGCTGATTTGAAGATGCGGCAACCATATAACCCGAGGGATATCCGCCGTTCTTCTCGGCAACTGGTTCATAGCCCAATGCTCTTACGACAATTGCAACGGCTTCTTGTAAAAGAACAGGGTCATCGGGGCGGAAATTTCCGTTTGTGTCACCGATAACCATATTTTGCTGCTCCGCAACATTTATAGGTCCGGTTGCCCAATGGTCGGGAGCCACATCGGGAAAGCGTGTGGGCGCAACAGAGTTGTTGGCAACATCCTCAAGACCTGTAGCAAAAACAGCAACCTTCGCCATTTCCGAACGCTTAATATTATCGTCAGGTCTGAAAGTGCCTGTTCCGGCGTCACCTACCATTATTCCGAGAGCGCCGAGGACTTCTGCGGCTTCTTCGTACTTTGTCCCGGAAATGTCGGGAGAAAGGGCGATTCTTGCACCTTCATATTTTGAGGGCGCAATAAAAGAGCTTAATTCATTGTCCATCATTTTGTTGTTTTTTGTGGCGTTTTCTTCAACTGCGGGAGTTCCGTTGCCTTCGGTGGTTACCGCATTTTCACGAGCTTTTGCGGCAGAACCGTCCGAATGCTCCTTCTCGGAGTCGTAATCGGACTGCGGAGTAGATCCGATTCCCGTAACGGAATCTTTTGATGCGGAATTTTGTGTAAAATCACCCGATACAGGTAAGGTGAACTCCGTTTCGGTTGCAAAAACGCCTATTCCGTTTGCAAAAAGTAAAGATAAAACAATTGCAAAGGAAAGGATTCTTTTTGACATAATTATTCCTCCTGTTTTTAATTTTTTTGTTTACAAAACTATTTTGCGTTGCCTTGCAA
>CAZTEA010000184.1:0-2998 GCA_964612315.1 uncultured Oscillospiraceae bacterium
TGCGACGGCAAAATGCCAACCAAGGTTTACGAGGAATTGACGGCGAAAAATATCCCGAATGTGGAGCTTGAGTACCCGAAGAACGATATGGATGCCTATTGCGGCTCTGCCGGAGAGATTTTTCTTACATGGCTTATTTTGGTGCTGTTCATTGTAGCATTTTTTGCTTTAAGTGTTATTGCCCTTAAATTAACCACAAAAAAGCTTAAAAAATAAAAGTACCCGAGTTGAGGCATTCTCGACTCGGGTGCTTTTTTGTATAAATAAAACCACCCGCTATGCGGGTGGATATTTATTTAAGGTGTGACTTTGATTATTTTTCCCAAAGGCGGAACAATGGCGAAAATATCGCCGTCTGGAGAGACAAAGCTTGTATCGGAATAGACATAGTTTCCGATTTTGCTTAATTTTTCTCCGTCAAAGGTGAAATATCCGTCATTTAAAGGACTTACGCTGTAAGTATATTCGTCAAGAATTGTTTCCTCGGGCATCCATTGGCATTTTAAAATCAAATTGCCGTTATGAGAGCCGATAATCTCCATCGAATTGTAATCGGCATAATTGTTGTTTAAAGCGGTTAAATTTCCTTGGTTGTCAAGCTTGAAAAGCTCATTTTTAGCCCTGAAATGCTTGAAAATCGTTTGCATATATCTTTGTGCCGTGAAATAAACATCATTTCCCATACGATAAGCGTTATGGACGATTATATCTTGGTCAAGATATGTAACTGTGTTTCCATGCACAAGGTAGGTGTAATTTTTACGAGTTACAAGAACCGTGTATTCGTTTTCGGAGGAAACGGTGGTTGTAACGGTTAAAATCTTGAAGTTATCAGCTATTTCAACGATTACGCCCATGGCGTCGGTCTTTAGATTTTTAATGCTCTCGGGAGTTTCGTAATCCTCGGCGGCCTCGTCAATATAGGCATCGTCAAGCTTTTCCTCACAATAGACATTGCCGTTTTTGATTGTGAGAGGGGCGGAGGATTTTTTTGAATTTTCTGCCGCAGGAGTGTAGCTTGAAAGTTCGGTTAAATCGCCTGTTTCATAGTTCAAAGAAATGTATGTAAGCAAATCGTCAAAGGAGATAGTCCCGTCTTCTTTTTTAATTTCTTTATGCTCATAGGCGGACAAAACAGCATCGTTTTCCCGTATTTCTTTAAGGTAATACTGCTTGTAACCGTTTTTGGGGTTGGAGTTGATGATGAAGCCGTCGGCGTTAAAGTTCAGCTCCCACGCAAATTCGTTGCAGGCAAAATCTCAAGTTAAGGGGAAATAAGTGACCCCTCTGAAATTCAAAAGAGGATACTTGGCAGATGAATTGTCGAATTTTTTGCTGTTTATGTATATGTCGTATTGGGGAACGAGGGCTGTGCAGTTTTTGGAATTTACCGTTGTTTCGTATACGGGCAAAGCTCCGTTTGACGGGTGATAGGAGATAAAAAGCCCGCTTTGCGAATCCCACGAAACCGCCAAATTCAGAACACGGCAATAGTTGTATGTCATAGGAAAATATGTAATTCCGCCGTAATTTATAAAAGGATACAAAGAGTCGGCGTAATAAATCGATGAATTATCGATTGTAACGGAATAATCTGGAATTATTACATCGACTTGCGTATCTTTTGCAAAAGCGAACAAAGAGGTCGGTGTTGACGACAAAAGAAGCGTAAAAGCCGTAACGATTGAGCGTAACAATTTCTTTTTCATACATATCATTCATTTCAATATAGGTTATAAAAATATAGCATAGAAATGCTTTTCTGTAAAGCAATTTGGCAAATTTTGTTGCAAAAGGGAAGTGGGTATGTTATAATGAAAGCGTAAATAAAAAATGAGGTTGAACACGCTCGGAGAAGAGCCTGAATGGCCGAAAATTAAAATGACAGAAAATGTCGGAAAGAAGGAGAGAAGTATGGCGTTTTGCAGTAATTGCGGAGCAGAAGGAAAAGACGGAGCTTTTTGCACAAACTGTGGTTCAAAACTTGAGGCAACACCGACCTCTTGCAATGTTTCGGTGAACAATTTTTTTGAAAATCCCAATATAATTTGCACCGAGAAAATGGGATGCTTTGAGGTTTATGAGTGGCAAAAGGATTTAAGCGTTGAACCTCGGTATGCTCCGATTGCGTATTATATGAATGAAATGAATTTTCATAAGCGTCAGGTAATGTGCCGTCTGGACGGCAACTCGATAAGATTGCAGGCGGGAGCAATGCAATGGACTGCCGGCAAGGTTGTTATGGATGCGGATGTTAAGAGTGTCGGAAATTTTCTGGGCAAAGCCATTAAAGGGGTGGCAACCGGGGAATCTCTTTCAAAACCTGTTTACAGAGGCACGGGAATGGTTATGATGGAACCTACATACAGATACATTATTTTGGAGGATATTTCAAAATGGGGAAGCGGAATGGTGTTGGACGACGGTATGTTTTTGGCGTGTGATTCCTCAGTAAACGGAGAAGTTGTAAGCCGTACAAATTTTTCAACGGCAATTTTGGGCGGCGAGGGACTTTTCAATCTTTCTCTTTCCGGAGATGGTGTTGCTGTTTTGGAAAGTGCTGTGCCGAGAGAGGAACTTGTTGAAATCGTTTTGGATAACGACGAGGTGAGAATTGACGGAAATATGGCTGTTGCGTGGAGCAAATCTTTGGAGTTTACCGTTGAAAAATCTACCAAATCCCTTTTCGGGTCTTGGATAAGCGGCGAGGGTTTTGTTAATGTTTACAGAGGAACGGGCAAAATCCTTATGGCGCCGGTTGTGCCGGGAACTCTTATGAGAGGCGACAATCAGCCGAAAGAAACGGCAAAAACTTCTTCGTCGGGAATTGTGGGAAGTGTTGCAAGCTCCCTTTTCGACCTTTAATTTGAAAATTAACATAAAAATGAACTGAACCCAAAGGCGAAAATGGCCGAAGGGGCGGTTCTTTTTTTGTCTTTATTTTGCAAGCGTATTTTTCGGACTGGCAAAAAACGCAAAACGATGCATATATAATAAC
>CAZTEA010000185.1:0-2937 GCA_964612315.1 uncultured Oscillospiraceae bacterium
GTTACATTATCCAAAAATATATCTTCATCATGGTTAAGCATTGATTTCGATATAACCAATGTCTCCCCTAAATTTTTGCCCTTTAACTGTTTTATAAGGTCTTGCCCTGTTATAAGTCCCGTGACGGTTATTTGATGTCCGAAAAAATCATTATCAATTTTATAAACATGAACAGGCTCACCCGTAAGCTTTTTCGTAAGACTTTTTATAAAATCGTAAGCAATCGCCCCTGTGGCAACGGACTTTTCGGTTTTAACCGTTATGTCATCACGAAGCTTAACCGCTTCGTTAAATTCCTCCGCAAGGGATGCGCAAAGCCCAACTCCATTTTCAATTTGCGGGAAACCGTAATATTCATCGGAAAGCGGCATGGGAGCATCTGCCGTTATATAAAACTCATCACTTAAATACACAAAATTTGTTCCGATTTTTTCCCTGAAATACTTTTGCCAATTTTCGATTTGAGTTATAACTTCTCTTGCACTTTCTTTTGTAAATGCCGTCATTTTCGGAAGATTTTCACGGAAATCCGAAATTCCCACCGGCACAACGGAAACACTTTCGATTTTGCTGCAATATTTACCCAAATCTTTGATGGTACGGTCAAGCTCCTCATTATCGTTATAACCCGGACAAAGAACGATTTGACAGTTAATATTAAGACCGTTACAGGCAAGGCGGTCTATTTGTTCCATTATTTTCCCCGCATTTTTGTTGCTGAGCATCTTTTTGCGGAGCTCGGGATTCGTCGTATGCACCGAAACATTTATCCGAGGAATGTTATACTCTATAATTCTGTCCAAATCCTTATCGGAAAGATTGGTAAGGGTCACATAATTTCCCTGCAAAAAGGACAGTCTGTAGTCATCATCTTTAAAATAACAGCTCTTTCGCATATTTGGCGGAAGCTGGTCGATAAAACAAAACACGCATTTGTTAAGGCAAGATTTCATCTTGTCTATAAGCAATGTTTCAAACTCAATACCCAAAGGCTCGTAATCAGGATTTTTTATGCTTACCTTTCTGTCCGAAATCTCGATTTCAATATTTTCGTTTGCCGAAAGATACATATAATCAAGATAATCTATAACCGCTTTGCCGTTTATATTCTCAATTGTATCTCCCACCTTTAAACCGGCACGGTACGCAAGACTTCCTTCTTTTATTTTAGCAATAACCGCAGACATAATTTATATAAACCCTTAAAGTCTGTTTACAATTTCTTTAAAGGTATTTCCTCTCTCTTCAAAATTTTTAAACAAATCAAAACTTGCACACGCCGGAGACAAAAGAACAATCTCTCCCGCAGCGGCAATTTCTTTGGCTTTTAAAACAGCATTTTCAAATTCATTTTCTTCGTAAATAGGTATTTCTTTATAATTCGAAGCCTTTTTAACAGCATCTTTGATTTTCTTTGAAGTTGCACCTACCAAAACAAGCTTTTCAACTTGTTGATTTATAACTTCACCGAAATCGTCGAAAGGTATTTTTTTATCATATCCTCCGGCTATAAGAACTATTTTTTCCTCCTTGAAGGAAACTAAGCCCGCAGTTGTTCGTGCCGGACTGCTGGCGATTGAATCGTTGTAATACCTAACCTTGTCAATTTCTCTTACAAACTCTATTCTGTGGGGAACGCCGCCGAAATTTTTTGCAACAGATCTTACAGAATCAAAGGACACCATACCCAAAGTTGCTCCTATTGCCGCCATATAGTTTTCAACATTATGCATTCCCGGTATTTTTATTGTACTTATATCTAAAATTGTTTCTTGGATTTTTCCGTCCTTTTTTAAAACAATATTATTTTCAACCAAACATATTCCGTTTTCAAGATTTTCCTTGCGACTGAAAAAGATATATTCTTTTGTCTCCTTCGCAAAGGCTCTTGTTACGAAATTATCATAATTTAAAACAACACGGTCGCCCTTTTGCTGATTTAAAAAAATATTCTTTTTTGCATTTTCGTACTCGGAAAGGTCTTTATGCCAATCCAAATGATTCGGTGTAACATTGGTTACCACCGCAATGTGAGGACACTTATTCATTGTGTGAAGCTGAAAACTCGAAAGTTCCAAAACAACCTTGTCCTCTTTTTTAATCTCTTCTGTTTTATCCACCAAGGGCGTTCCGATATTTCCGCCCACATGGCAAGTATAACCCTCTCTTTTTAAAATTTCCGAAATGAGAGTTGTTGTGGTGGTTTTTCCGTCACTTCCCGTAACCGCAATAATCGGCACAGGGCAAAGTTCAAAAAACAAATTCATTTCAGAGGAAAGCTTTGCACCCTTAGCCACTTTTTCCGCAATTTCGGGAATATCAAATCTTACGCCCGGAGTTTTGAATATGTAATCCGTATCATCGGGAATAAGTTTTAAATAATCTTCGCCCAACGCAAAATTCACACCCTCTTCTTTGAGAGAATCGTAAATCGAACCCAGATTACTTTCATCTCTTTTGTCATGAGCCGTAACTCTTGCTCCCATTATAACAAGCATTTTTATAAGAGGTATATTGCTGACCCCAATTCCTATAACCGAAACTTTTTTATTTGCTATTTCTTTTTTAAAATCATCTAAATTCACAATAAACACCTCTTATTTTAAATAGGTTGCAGCAAAAATTGCCGCAACCTATCATAATAACCGAATTATTCAGCGTCAAGAATATCTCCTAATGTAAAGGAGCTTTCTTCTGTATATGATTCTGAAACTTCTTCAACAGGAGCTTCAACTTCCGCATTCGGAAGCAATGCCTTTATAGAAAGAGCAATCTGCTTTGTTTCATTATTGATTTCAAGAATCTTTGCTTCAACCTCATCACCGATTGACAAAGCGTCGGAAGGCTTTGCAATTCTTTCGTTTGAAATCTGTGAAATATGGATAAGTCCATCAACAAAAGGAGCAACTTCAGCAAATGCACCGAAGGGTAAAATTC
>CAZTEA010000186.1:0-2925 GCA_964612315.1 uncultured Oscillospiraceae bacterium
TGTTATAATAAATACTGTCGCCGGGACCGAGAATTTCTCGATGTTCCCCGATTTGAACCATAAGATGTCCCTCAACCACAATGTCACATTCCTGACCCTTATGAGTTGTAAGCTCGATATCTTTGGTCTGCGCCGCTTCGCTATATACACTCTTAACAAACAAAGGCTCCGCTATTCTGTTTTGAAAGGAATACGCCATATTGTAATATGTCATACCGTGCGCCTTTGCAATTTTTTGTGCCGAACCGGAGCGTGTTAATGTATAGGAGCGAAGCTTTGGGCTATCACCCTCGATAATATCAGTAACATTTACCTTAAGAGCCATTGCGCATCTGTAAATAAACGCAAAGTTTAAGTCACTTTCTCCGTTTTCGCAGGATAAATACTCTTCTTTCGAAACGCCGGTATTTACCGCCATATCTTCAACCGAAATACCCTCGATTTCACGAAGCTCTTTGATTCTGCCTGCCATTTCTTTGATTTTCAAATCAAGTCCTGTAATCTGTTCCATATTTCTTCTCCTTTTTGTGGGACAAAAAACACCCGTCCCAAAGTTTGATTCCTTTGAGACGAGTGTGAATAATCAACAACCCGCGGTACCACTCAAATTGCGGAAACTCCGCCACTCTCAGGGTCCATCAACCCCCATGCTTTAACGCAGCAATCACGAGAAGGTTCTACTCACCTTTCGGCTTTCTTCCTTCCGGCTCGGAAGCTACAAACGCAAAAACCGTTCCGATGGCTCACACCAACCGCCACCTCTCTTTAGGACATATTTTTGCGCCCTCTTCGTCAATGCCTTTATCTTTCTGAAATTATACCACAGCAATATCCGTTTGTCAACACTTTTGTTTAAAAGATAGCAAAATATTTTTTGATTTTTTAAAACTTTACAATTTTTTCAGTAAGCACGAAAACTCCTCACCCAAAGCATCTCCCCAAATTTTACAGCCACAGCTGTCGGGATGCCCGCCGAATTTTGCATTATGCGGCTTTTCATCATTTTCGGAAAGATATGAAGCCGCATCAAAGACCATATCGACTTCAAGCGCCAATTCCTCTTTTATATATTTGTTAACCTCTTGCCATATCGAAATTTTTTCTCCTTCGTAATCAAATGGCGGAATTGTTTGAAACATAACCTTGATATTTTCTTTTTTAAGTTTTTCGGCAATACTCTTTAAATCCCGTTTTAATTTCTGTGCCGAGCCCCCCTGCATAATATCGTTAACACCGTAACAAACAACCACGATATCATTTTGTTTGGCTTTGTAGAGCCAAGCTCCGTCGGACGCAGCATCGCTCGCCCTTCCGTAGCCGATACCAAGATTCCAATAAGCATAGTTCGACCCGATTTTTTCCGAAGTAATTACATTCCAATGTTCGTAAGAATTTACGGGCGTTCCTATTCCCTGGGTTATAGAATCTCCCAAATACGCAATTCTCCCCTTAACCGACCTTCTGCACCCAATCATTCCGGGAAGAGGCATTTTTTTGTTATATACCCACTTTCCGTCCCGATGTTCGAAAATCGGAAGCAAAGACTCTTCGTGATAAGGAATCATTCTTCCCGAAAAAGTCAGCTCCAAGCAAAGATACTCACCTTTTTTAAAATTTAAATTTACGCCGTCTGAGGGAAAAAATTCCCCAGGCATAACATTTTTCCAAAGCTTGCCGTCAAAGGTTACTGATTTTAAATTTATATCCTGAATTTCCTCCTTTGAAAGAATCCATTCGGAAATATTTTGAGGAGCACTTATTTGTTCGCATTTTCCTACTTTTGCGCTCAATATTTTCCACGGTCTTAAAATAAGATTATTATGACTTACCGCACCGTCCGCAAAAGTGCTGTCAATAATATTGGAAAACAAGAAAGAATAATCGTATTCGCCGCTCTCTGTTATTTTATAAAATACCAAAGAGGTTCGCATATCCCCCTCTTCCATTTCAAAAAACAGCTGATTTCCGCTTCCGCCGTATGTATTTGAAACATACTTCTTAAAATAATCCATTACGCTCCTCCGCTCATTTAAGTCAAAAAGCGACTTTATTACAAAGCCGCTTTTTTAATTTTTTTAAATTATCTGTTTAAAATAAGTTTTGTAAGCTCAACGGGATCAACAATTTCGTTGCCTTTGTAAACTCTCATATTACCCGAAGCGATTTCATCAATCAAAATAACTTCACCGTTGTTGTAGCCGAACTCAAACTTAATATCCCAAAGGTCAAGTCCGATAGTCTTTAAATCATCCGCAACTATCTTTGTGATTTTAAGAGTCTGCTCTTTCATACTCTCAAACATTTCAGGAGTCATAATACCAAGAGCCGCAAGACCTTCGCTTGTTACGAGCGGATCGCCCTTTTCGTCATTTTTGAAAGTACATTCAACATAACCGCCCTCCAAAGCAGTTCCGTCTTCCATATATTCCCCGTATCTGCGAATAAAGCTTCCTGTTGCAACCAAACGGCAAATAACTTCAAGACCATGTCCGAAAACAGTTGCTGGAAGAACCTCCATTGTTGCATCGTCAACATTCGCACTTACATAATGTGTCTTAATTCCTGCCTTCTTAAGGAGATCAAAATAGTAAACAGAAGTTCTGAGATTAGCTTTACCGATACCCTCGATAGTCAATCCAACGCTGTTTTCACCCGGATCGAAAACGCCGTCTTTACCGGTACAATCGTCTTTGAACTTGAGCATAACATTTCCGTTTTCAAGCTCGTAAACATTCTTTGTTTTTCCTTCATAAACCAATTTCATAAACAACACTCCTTTTGCAACATAATTGCAGAATTTTTACATTACAAATATAATACCGCACATTCATCAAAAAATCAATAGAAATTTTCGAATTTTGTTATTTTTTATAATATTTTTTATTTTTTTATGTCAAAAATTGTAAAAACGATATATCATCATTT
>CAZTEA010000187.1:0-2879 GCA_964612315.1 uncultured Oscillospiraceae bacterium
ATGCTACCGGTAATATTTTTACTGGAAATGTTCTTGATTTTTGGAATAACGGCGTTTATAACAAGCTTTCGTTCCGAGTGCTTGTTTTCAAAATATTTTAAAGTTGAAGGAGAAGATATAAATGGAAACGATTAAAACAATTAAAGAAAGGCGCTCAACCCGTGCCTTTGACAAGGAAAGACAAATAAGCACCGAGGTAGTGGAGACAATCGTTGAAAGTGCAATGTATGCGCCGATGGCGTTAAATAAAGTTTCTTGGCATTTGACTGTTGTAAGAAATCCCGAGTTTTTGGCGGAAATTTCGAGTGGGATTATCGAGCATCTCAGCAAAAGCTCCGATGCCCATATAAAAATGCGCTTGTCAATGCCAAACTACAATCCTTTTTATCATGCGCCGACGGTTATATTTGTAACGGGTGACAAGGAAAATCAATATACTCAAAATAACAGCGGAGCGGCAATTCAAAATATGCTTCTTTCGGCAAAAGATATGGGAATTGACAGCTGTTGGGTTGCCCTTGGAAACCCATTCTTAAAATCCGAGGCGGGCAAGTCGTTTATGGAAAAACTTAAAGCTCCGAAAAATTACGAAATTGTGGGAGCGGTGGCTTTGGGATATGCCGCAAAGGAAATTCCCGTGCCCAATAAGCATTTTGATGAGATAGACAATATAGTTACATATATATGAAAAACTACAAAATAACAATCCAATACGACGGAACGAGGTATTGCGGCTGGCAAAGACTTAAAAATAAGGAAACAATCCAGGGGAAAATCGAGGATGTTTTGTCCGTATTTTTTGGACATAAAATCGAAATTCACGCCTCGGGAAGAACGGATGCCGGTGTGCACGCTGAAGGTCAGGTAGCAAACTTTAAAGTGAGGGGTGAAAAAAATCCCGAAGAAATCAAAGAATATCTGAACAGGTACTTGCCCTCCGATATTTCGGTTATGGAAATATCGGAGGTTGACGAAAGATTTCACAGCCGTCTTTCGGCTTCCGAAAAGGTGTATTGCTATCGCATTTTAAACAGCGGCACAAGAGATGTTTTTTCACGCCGATTTGTTCACCAAATTCCGCAAAGGCTTGATGTTGAAGAAATGAGACGGGGCGGAAAATATTTTGAAGGCATTCATGATTTTAAAGCTTTTTGCCAAAATAAGCATTTTAAAAAGTCGTCGGTAAGAGAAATATATTCCGTTAATATTGAAACTGCGGGAAATGAAATTCGCATAACCTACCGAGGAAACGGCTTTTTATATAATATGGTACGAATTATGACGGGAACTTTAATTGATGTTGGTTTGGGGAAGAAGCGTGCCGAGGATATTCCTTTGATTTTAGAGTCAAAGCTTAGGGAAAATGCAGGCGAAACGGCACCGGCAAAAGGTCTCGCTTTGAAACAAGTTATATATTAGTTCTCGGTAAGGTATTGGGAAACGCCCATAAAAATCGCCCAAGCTACTTTGCGTTGATAGCTGTCGGTTTGGAGAAGCTCGGCTTCTTCTGCGTTTGAAAGAAACCCACATTCCACCAAAACGGAGGGGATTTTTGCATTCTTTAATATGTAAATACTGCTGCCCTCCTTTGCAATGCGAGTGTTATTTGGGTCAGCGTTTTTGATTAAAGAAGCCTGTATGGTTTCTCCGAGTTTCATACTTTCTTGAGAATTGGGAGCACAGAAAACCTGTGCTCCTTTATATTTGGATTCGGTAAATTTGTTCATATGTATGCTTATGAAAATGTCGGCATCAACCTTTTGCGGAAGATTTTTCCTTTCCGTTAAATCGGATTTTTTCTGAGAAATTCTTTTGTCTCGGTTGGGGGCGGCGGTATTTGTGTCGGTTGTTCTTGTCATCACAACCGTGCCTCCGTTCTCTTCTATAAATTCTTTCAAATATTGCGCAACCTTAAGATTAAGGTCTTTTTCCAAAGCTCCGTTTGCCTCAGCTCCCGCATCGGGGCCGCCGTGACCGGGGTCAATCACTATTACCTTTTTTGCAACGGGAGTGCCAAAGCTTGAAACCGAAGCGTTTTTACCGCCGAAAACAATGAAAGCGAAGGAAATTGCGAGAAGCAATGTTGTTGCGGTAAAGATAAGTCTGCCATATTTTACAGTTATAAACAAAAAAACCACCTCATTAAATTATATGAGGTGGTTTTAAATTTTATCTGCCTTTTTTACGATAAAGCAAAATTGGAAAATATTTATCTATAATGCTAAAGCCTTTCGAACCGATGAAATACCCCAAAGGATAAAGGATAAGAACTAAAATCACAGGTACGGCGTATGTTAAAATATTATCTCTGTAGGAGGTAATGAAATAAATAAAATGGCAATGCAGAAAAGTGTAAATATCTGCAGCCAAGGAGAAAATTCCTGTATCTTGCCCGAAAATTTTGCCGATTATTATAAATATCAAAGAAACAAAGGAAAGAATTATGCCAAGCACCCCACCGAGGAGTGCGCTTTTAATGGAAAAATTGTGTATTTTAAAGTCTTTTTTTCCCGCTCTCCAGCCGAGAGAATACGCTCCGCAAAAATAGGCGAGGGACATAATAACCGTGAAAATTCCAGGGAAATCCATTGCAATTCCCGTAAGCATAAAAAATAACCAAAACAGCATGAGTAGAAAAATGTATCCGCCCCAGCAGTTGCGTGCCAATCTGAAAGCGTGCATAACAAAACCTCCGAAAAATATTGCTAAAAAAGAAAGACACACCCGCAAGGCTGTGTCTTTGGAGCGGAAGACGAGATTCGAACTCGCGACGTTCACCTTGGCAAGGTGACGCTCTACCACTGAGCCACTCCCGCATATTCTTTGGTGCCTCCGGGCGGAATCGAACCACCGACACGAGGATTTTCAGTCCTCTGCTC
>CAZTEA010000188.1:0-2874 GCA_964612315.1 uncultured Oscillospiraceae bacterium
ATGATCGTAAATCCCAAAAACGGCGTTTCGGATTTAAGTATGGAAACCGTTGCAAAAATCTTCACGGGCGAAATTACAAACTGGAGTGAAATTGGTGGCGAGGACGGCGAAATCGTGCTTATCGGCAGAGAAGCGGGAAGCGGCACAAGAGACGGATTTGAATCGATTACCGACACCGAGGATAAGTGTAAATACCGTCAGGAACTTACCTCAACAGGCGATGTTATAACCACGGTGGCAAGCAATCCAAACGCTATCGGCTATGCTTCTTTGGCGTCGGTAAAGGACAGCGTTAAGGCTGTTTCAATAGACGGCATAACCCCAAATGAGAAAACGGTTAAAGACGGCAGCTATGCAATACAGCGTCCCTTTGTTCTCGTAACGAAAAAGGATACAAAGCTTTCAGAAAGTGCTCAAAAATTCTTTGACTTTGCAACCTCCGAAAGCGCAAACGAATTTATTAAAGGTGCAGGCGTTGTTCCGGCAAACTAAGAATTTTAAGGGGCGGTGCGAAAGTGCCGCCCTTTAAACCGTTGAGGTCGATTATGAAGAAAAACAAATTATTTGAACAAATTGTCCACGGCATATTTTTGGTGCTTGGCTTAATTTCGGTGGGATGCGTGCTTCTTATCACCGTATATCTTATTGTTTCGGGACTTCCCGCCATTAAAGAAATAGGACTTAAGAATTTCCTTTTCGGCAAGGAGTGGGCAAGCACGGCGAAAGAGCCGAAGTTTGGAATACTTCCATTTATCTTAACCAGCGTATACGGCACGGCGGGGGCGATGGTTATCGGCATTCCCGTGGGATTTTTTGCTGCGGTGTATTTATCGAAGGCGGCAAGCAAAAGAGTCCGCTTTGTTGTGGAGCACGCAGTAAATCTGCTTGCCGGAATACCCTCGGTTATCTACGGTCTTGTGGGTATGCTTGTGCTGGTTCCGGCAATAAGAGAGATATTTAATGTGCCGGACGGAGCAAGCTTGCTTGCGGCAACAATAGTCCTTGCCGTTATGATACTGCCGAATATTATAAAGGTCTCAATTACGGCGCTGGACGCAGTTCCCAAAGAGTATGAGGATGCCTCTCTTGCCTTGGGGGCAACGCAAACGGAAACTTTTTTCAAGGTTTCAGTTCCTGCCGCAAAAAGCGGAATTGCCGCCGCCGTGGTACTGGGCGTGGGCAGAGCAATCGGCGAAGCCATGGCGGTTATGATGGTTGCCGGGAATGTGGCGAATATGCCGGGACTCTTTAAAAGTGTGCGCTTTTTAACAACTGCGGTTGCAAGCGAGATGGCATATTCAAGCCCCAACAGCCTGCAAAGAGATGCGCTGTTTTCCATTGCCCTTGTGCTGTTTTTGTTTATTATGCTGATTAACGCCGTGCTGAATTTCTTTTTAAAGGGCAGTAAGGAGAGATAAAATGAGCAAAAAACGAAAAATTTATATCGCCTTAATGAAAGGGGCAATGTATCTTTCGGTAATTTTAACGGCGGCTTTGGCTCTGTGTATGCTTGTGTATGTGCTAAGCAGAGGAATCCCTTATGCCGATTCGGATATTATTTTCGGAAAACCCAGTTACATTACCGGGAAAATCGGAATTTTGCCCGATATATTAAACACAATTTACATAGTTTTGGCAACAGTTTTAATAGTTTTGCCTTTAGGCGTGGGTGCGGCAATTTATCTTAACGAGTATGCGAAAAATAAGCGAATTGTGTCCGCTATCGAATATGCGGCGGAGATACTCTCGGGAATACCCTCGGTTATTTACGGTCTTGTGGGAATGCTTATGTTTTCCAACAATTTCGGAACAAGTCTTATTTCAGGGGCGCTTACTTTGGTTATTATGAATCTTCCAACGGTAATGCGCACCACAAGAGAGAGCTTGAAAACCGTTCCCCAAAGCTTTCGAGAGGGAGCTTTCGGCTTGGGTGCGGGAAAGTGGAGAGTGATTAGAACGGTAGTGCTGCCCGGCTGTGTTGACGGAGTAATAACAGGCTGTATTTTATCGGTGGGAAGAATACTTGGCGAATCGGCGGCGCTGCTGTTCACGGCAGGTTTTGCCCACACCGTAAACGGAATTTTAACAGGGCTTTCATCCCCCGGCGCAACATTGTCGGTGGCTCTTTATGTTTACGCCAAAGAGGAGGGCGAGTTTGAAATTGCCTTTTTGATTGCCGCAATTTTGTTGATACTGACATTTATTATAAATTTGGCGGCCTCGTTGGTAAGCAAATACTTTGCAAAAAGGAGAAATGTATGAGTGATATAATAACAGCGAAAAATTTAAACCTGTGGTACGGTGAAAACCAAGCGCTGAAAAACATAAATCTTAAAGTGCCAAAGAATAATATAACGGCGCTGATAGGACCGAGCGGATGCGGAAAATCCACTTTTTTGAAAACCTTAAACCGTATGAACGATTTCGTTCCGAATATTAAAATAACGGGCGAGGTGTGCTACAACGGGAAAAATATTTTCGACAAAGATGTGGATGTAAATGATTTGAGAAAAGAAGTAGGAATGGTGTTTCAAAAGCCCAATCCCTTTCCCATGAGCATTTACGACAATGTTGCCTACGGCCCTCGAACTCACGGTATAGCAGGCAAAGTTAAGCTGGACGAAATCGTGGAGCAGGCACTAAAGGATGCGGCAATCTGGGACGAGGTTAAAGACAGGCTTAAAAAGAACGCTCTGGGACTTTCGGGCGGTCAGCAACAAAGACTTTGCATTGCCCGTGCCCTTGCGGTAAAACCGACGGTTTTGCTTATGGACGAGCCGACCAGCGCTTTAGACCCCATTTCAACCTCACGAATTGAAGAATTGGCATTGCAATTGAAGAAAAAATATACTATAATAACAGTAACTCATAATA
>CAZTEA010000189.1:0-2844 GCA_964612315.1 uncultured Oscillospiraceae bacterium
GTCCCGTGTTTTTGTGAGAAGGTGAATGATATGTGCGGACTTTATGTGCATATTCCGTTTTGTGTAAAAAAATGTAAATATTGTGATTTTAATTCTTTCAGCGGGTTTTCCGAAGAAATTCAGAGCGAATATTTTTCCTGCCTTGAAAAAGAGGTTGAAAAAACGATAAAAGACGGTTTGATTTTTGATACTGTATATATAGGAGGGGGAACTCCCACAGCGCCTCCAAATTATCTTTTGGTAAATCTTATTAAAAGTATAACAAACAGAACTGAGGATTGTGAGATAACGGTTGAGTGCAATCCGGGTACGGTTACTTTTGCCGAACTTCAAAATTTAAGAAAAGCCGGAGCAAATCGCCTCAGTATAGGATTTCAAAGCGCCGATGATGACGAATTGGAATTTTTGGGAAGAATACACAAGGCAAAAGAAGCGGAGGTGGTGTTTTGCAACGCAAGAGCGGCAGGTTTTGACAATATATCTGTTGATATTATGTTCGGTCTTCCAAATCAAACAATGGGTTCTTTTAAAAGAACACTTGAAAAAGTCGTAACCTTTAAAAGTGAACATATTTCCTGCTATTGCCTTAAAATAGAAGAGGGAACACCGTTTGCAACGATGAATTTAAATCTTCCCGATGATGATTACTGTGCGGATATGTATGATTTCTGCGTTGAGTTTTTAAAAGAACACGGATACAATCGATATGAAATATCGAATTTTGCAAAAGAAAATAGAATTTCCAAGCACAATACAAAATATTGGATAATGCAAGATTATGTGGGAATAGGCGCAGGGGCTCATTCCTTTTATATGGGAGAGCGCTATTCCAAAATTTGCGATGTGAAGCAATATATTAAGGAGATTTCAAATTGCGAAGATGCTGAGGAAAATCGGCTGAATGTGTCTTTGAAAGAACAAATGAGCGAATTTATGTTCTTAGGTCTTCGTATGACTGGCGGGGTTTGCGATGAGGAATTTTATAAGAGATTCGGGAGAAAAATAACCGATGTATATGGCGAGATTATCGGAAAGTATACCGACATGGGGGTTATGGTTGTAAGCAATGGCAGAATTTCTTTAAAACCCGAATTTTTATATGTGAGCAATAATATTTTATCCGATTTTGTTTAAAAAAATTAAAAAAACTATTGACAAAACAATACAAGAGTGCTATATTATATCTATGGGTTAGCACTCTATTTGGTTGAGTGCTAACAAGCTCTTGAGAAAGGGTGAGCAAAATGGCGTTGGACGATAGAAAAAAAGTAATTCTTCAGGCTGTTGTTGAAGATTACATAAATACAGCCGAGCCTGTGGGTTCGAGAAGTATTTCTAAAAAGTCGGATCTTAATTTAAGCGCCGCAACCATAAGAAACGAAATGGGCGACCTTGAAGAAATGGGGCTTTTGGTTCAGCCTCATACATCTGCGGGAAGAGTGCCGTCTACATTGGGATATCGGCTTTATGTTGATAATCTTATGCAGAAGTACGAAATGACGGCAAATGAGATAGAAAAGCTTCAAGATGCGGTCGGCCTTAAAATGAAAGAGCTTGATAAAATTGTAAGTGCTGTTTCGGCGGCGTTTTCCAACATAACAGGGCTTCCTGTTATAGGGGTTCTTCCGACCGCAGAGGCAGGACTTGTCAAAAATATAAAGGCGGTTCTGGTTGATTCGTATACACTTATGGTAATAATTTCCGATAAATCGGGAATTATTAAGAATAAGCTTTTAAGGCTTAATGCGCAAGTTTCGGAGGAATTTGTAAAGGGGCTTAATCAAATACTCAATAAAAATTTATCGGGACTTACTTTGTCGGAAATCAATCTTTCGAATGTTATGAATGTTCAGAGTGCGGTTGGCGGAAACATTGAAATTCTTACCTCTGTTTTGGATTTGGTTCATGATGCGGTTTCAGAAATTGATACCAAGCAGATTTTTGTTGAGGGGCTTTCAAATATTTTTGCTTTTCCGGAATATAACAATATCGAAAAAGTAAAAGAGATATTTTCCGCAATGGAAAATAAGGAGAATTTGACTCAGCTTATTTCGTCGATGTCTGGAAATAAAGGCATTGAAGTTATGATTGGAGATGAAATCCCGGTCAAAGAGCTGAAAGGCAATAGTGTTATCTTGGCTCCGTACAAGGTTTCCGATAAGCTTAAAGGCGTCGTGGGAGTTGTTGGACCTGCCCGAATGGATTATTCGAAAGTAATATCGGCGCTGGAATATTTCGTAAAACAGCTAAGCGATGTTCTAAATGAAAAGTTTGGCGGCGGCGAAACGACACATATGCTGCCGGGCGAGGATAGAGAAGGAGAATGTGTGAATGGCGAAGAAAGTTAACGAAGAAAATATGGCGGAAGAAACAGTAGAAGAAGTTGTTGAAAACACAGAAGAGGAGACAGCGGAAGAAACGGCTGAAGCCGAAGAAAAACAGCCTTTGACAAGAGAAGAAGAGCTGGAGGCGGAGGTTGCCGCAATAAAAGATAAGCTTGCAAGAAAAATTGCTGAATTTGATAATTACAAAAAGCGTACCGCCAAAGAAAAAGAGGAATTATACGCAATGGGTGTTTGCGGTGCGGTTGAAAAAATTTTGGCAGTTAAAGACAACCTGGAAAGAGCACTTACCACAGTTGATACAGGTCAAGATGAAGCAATTGCTGAGGGCGTTAAGATGATTTACAAGCAGTTTGATGATGTCTTAAACGAAATCGGTGTCGAGGCGATTTTAGCTATCGGCGAGGAATTTGACCCGGAAAAGCATAACGCTGTAATGCACGATGAAAACGAAAAATTTGGTGAGAATACCGTCAGCGAAGAATTTATGAAGGGTTATATG
>CAZTEA010000190.1:0-2843 GCA_964612315.1 uncultured Oscillospiraceae bacterium
GATCTACATAATCTTGCATACTTTTTATAAGTTTGGGCTTTTGCACAGGTTCGGCAACTTTCTCCCAATTCGCCGAAGCAAGAGGGTTTTTGTTATGCTTTAAATTTAAAGTTGCGCCGCTATACACCTTTTTGTGTCCTTTTTTCGCCCACGAGCTTCCCGTGCCTGAGTCAACCATAAGCCGCCCCTCATGAATATAGTGGGCATATATGGATTTATACTCAATTTTGCCGTAACTGTTACCGCTTGTTATTTTTTTCGTATCATTCAAAGCACCACTTTGCTTTGGAACATACGGTGCTAACAGCTTATGGTATTCATTGGCCGCAAAAATCCAAAGCTTTTCATCCTCCACCTTGGCAACTGTGTCAGGTATGTCAATATGACACTTTATTGAAAATCTCATTTCACACCCCCGAAGCTCTGTAATGTGGAGCGTATGGACTTGCCGTGTTATCGGATACGGCTTTCACCGTGAAAGATATCCCAATATATTTATTGAGAAATTCCGACGGCCTTCGCCCGGCTTCATCCGCAATTTCGTCCGTGATTTGTCCTTTTGCAATTATGTCACCAGGAAGAACCAAAGCCGTATTTTTCTCATTTTTTGGTATTCTGCAAATGAACCCGCTTCCCATTGAAACGGTGTTGCCGTTTACCTGTTTAACGGTTTCTGCGCCAAAATAACACCCTTTAATGACCGTCCTCGACCACCGTGGAGCTTCTCTCGGATTTTCCTCGTTTTTACATTGATGATACAGCGTAACTGTATCTTTAAATGTCGGAATATTTATCACAAATCACACCCCCTGTAAAGAAGAGGTATACCGTCTGCGGTATATTCATTGCTAAGATAAGCGTTAATAACACTCCGTATTTCCTTATCATAATCCGCCGAAGTCAAATTTACAAAGGACTGGTTTAAGCCATCATGCGAAAAAGACGCTACATTGTTCTTATTCGTCACATCGGCACTTTCGAATATATCCGTAAGTATCACAGCACATTTTTTAACCGTTTCACTAACTGTGTCGATTCGATTGTATGTAGCTTCTTTTATTTTCATTTCCGCACGATAGCTGTATTTTTTGAAGGCGGATTCCGAAAGTTCTCCGCCCATTTCAATGTATTCCTTATATGTAAGATACACTTTCTCACCGCCTCATGTCTACTTACTGTTTTTGCTTTCATTTTTTGTCTGTTCTGGTTTAACGGATTTCTTGCTTTTATTTTTCGAAAATGTCAGCCCAATTTTTTTAGACATCATCATTCCCCCTTATACTTTGTAGTGGCAATAAATTCCCGCACATTTGTTAGCATACACATCGGTAAGACCGTACGCACGATAAAAGAAAAGATAACCGTCACTTTCTTGATTTTCTTCCGGTGATACCACCTTATTGACCGTATGCTTATGATACTGCAAAATGGCAGGTTTATGAACAATCATAAAGTTAATCTCCTTACCCTCACCGTCAGGAGCAAAGCCTCCCGCTTCCTCGCCCGAGGTTGTGCCGTCCTTAAGTTCTATAGCTGTATAAAAACGGCTCTGCGGCACTTTAACTATCTGCGCAAAGGAGTTTAGCACTTCCTTGGATTTTGTAGTGTCGACAGCATTTATTGCATTGTAATTGGTCGGAGTGATGAACAAAATACGATTTTCCTCCGGTACTTCGTCATCATCCATTTTACTCTGTGCCGCAACGAGTGCCGAAAGGATTGCCGCTCCGTCCGCCAAAGTTCCCGTTGCGGTGGATATTCCCGAAGTTCCGGCATATGACGCAAATCTCATAGCGTCCATCTCGGGAACAACTTTAGTGCGGATAAACTCAGACGAAAGCTTGCCGAATGCCAATCCTGCCGTTTCCTCGTTATCCATAGCGTCAACGGCGAATTTTCTGCCTCTGTCGTAGTTAAATTTAACAGTTTCCATTGTGAGTTCCACATCACCCTTAATATATCCGTCATTTCTCGAATAGTCGGCAAGCCCGTCCATAGAAAGCTTGGGGACGATGATTTCATTTGCATTAGCGCCCGCCTTTACAAGTGTTGAATCTCCGTCCAGTACTGCAGTCTTTGCCGCCTGTTTGTAAACTTCATCAAGTAAATTGATGTATTTCTTAAAAAGTGTAATTGAATTTGCCATAAATATTTCTCCTTTATAATAAAATTAGTCTTTTTGAGGGTTAAGTCCCATAACCGCCCTCACGGCATCGTCCGACACTTGTGTCATATCAATGCCCTTTCCCATACCGGGGATTTCCTGTCCTTGATTCGGATTTGCAAAAATGCCTTCTTTGTCCTTGGTAAGAGTATCGAACAATTCCGCATAGCCCTTACCTTTATTTTCGGGTTTAGCAATCTCCTGTTTCATATCAGCAATTATTCCGGTCTTCACATAATCCGAAGTAAATTGTTTGTCACCGAATACTGCGATAATGGCAGAAGTCAACTCTGCATCTTCTTTTTCCTTTTTTTCGGCTTCCTCTTTGTCCTTGATAGACTTCTTTAAATCTTCAAGCTGTTGCTTATAGTCAGCGTCCTTTTTGGCGTTGTCGTCAAGCTTGGTAATCTCGTCTTCAAGTTTCTTCTTGTCGGCTTTAAGGTTATCGTTTTCGGCTTTGATTGTGTCAAAATCTTTCTTTGCCTTACCGATATCGGCAGAGTTTATATCCAATATGGATTTCAGCTGTTCATCGGTAATTCCCTCGATAATTCCTTTTAAGTCATCTCTCGTCATAAAAATTTCTCCTTTCAGTTTGTTCTCGCAGTTTCTTTCTGCATTGGATTGATAGTTTCTCGACATTCCGGTCAATTTTGGGTATAAAAAAAGCACTATGCAA
>CAZTEA010000191.1:0-2827 GCA_964612315.1 uncultured Oscillospiraceae bacterium
TGTATATCCTTTGTTTTGTAAAATTCTTCGGGAATATTAAAGCTTTTGGAATTGGCACGCACAAAGCTCATCGCCGCCTTTGCCGATTCTTTCATAACATCGCCCAAATTTCCCGTCACCTCAACTTTGCCGCTTCCGTTCATCACTCCAACTTCAACGCAAAGCGTTTCACCTCCGTGCTGAGTCCATGCAAGTCCCGTAACAAGCCCTACGGCATCGTGCTTTTCCTTATGCTCTTTTTGGAACACCCTCGCTCCCAAATACTTGGTTAAAGTCTTTTCGGAAACGGTAATGCTTTTTTCGTTGCCCGAAACTCTATCAAAAGCGATTTTGCGGCAAAGAGCTCCGATATTTCTCTCCAAGTTACGAACACCGGATTCTCTTGTGTAGCCGTCTATGAGTTCTCTTAAAACCTTTTCCGAGATTTTAAACGCTTTATCGGCCAAACCGTTTTGTTTTTTCTGTTTGGGAATAAGATATTTTTTTGCTATGCTGACCTTTTCATCCTCGGTATACCCCGAAACATCGATAACATCCATTCTGTCAAGAAGGGGATGGGGTATTCCCTCATAAGAATTGGCTGTGGTTATAAAAACAGTTTCCGATAAGTCAAAGGGAATCTCGATGAAATGGTCACGGAAATTTTTATTCTGTTCTTTATCCAAAACTTCAAGCATTGCAGACGCCGGGTCACCTCTGTAATCGCTTGCCATTTTGTCGATTTCATCAAACAATATCAAAGGATTTGAAGTTCCGGCAGTCTTAACCGCATTCATAATCCGCCCCGGCATTGCGCCGATATATGTTTTTCTGTGTCCTCTGATTTCACTTTCGTTTTGTATGCCTCCAAGGCTTATTCGAACATACTTTCTGCCCATTGCCTCTGCCAATGACTTTGCAATTGAGGTTTTGCCCGTTCCCGGAGGACCTATAAGGCAAATTATTCCGCCACTGCCCTCTCCGCCAAGCTTTTTAACAGCTATGTATTCAAGAATACGCTCTTTAACCTTTTTAAGGCCGAAATGGTCACGGTCAAGAATTTTTCTTGCCTTTTCAATATCGAGATTTTCCTCAGACTTTTTGTCCCAAGGAAGAGCCAAAACAGTCTCAATATAGTTCTGTATAACCGCATATTCCTGACTCATCGGCGGCTGCTTTGAAAGCCTGTCTATTTCTTCACAAAGCTTATCCTTTGCCTCTTTCGGAAGGCTTCTGGCATTTACTTCGCTTCTGTATTTCTCCGCCTCGCCCTCTCCGCCGTCCTCATAAAGCTCGCTCTGAAGAACCTTCATTTGTTCTCTTAAAACATACTCACGCTGATTTTTATCGATAGCCTTGCCGAGTTTTTTTGCAACGCCTCGCTCAATTTCCAAAACCTTAAGCTCTTCCTGAACCATATCAATCAGCATTTCAAGCCTTTTTTCAACATCAAGCTCCTCTAAAATCTCCTGTCGCTGTTTCGGAGAAATGGGAAAATTGGTTGCCACCGTATCTGCCAGCGAAGCGCCGTCTGGTGCTTCACTTATAAGAGCCATGGTTTCGGGAGTTGCTTTTTCGTAAAGTTCCAAATACTCTTCCAAAAGACCCTCTATATGCTTCATAAGCGCCTTTTCGTATATCTCGCTTTCGCACTTTATCTCCTGTAATGCTTTAAAGCTTGCAATGCGACAATCCGCATCGTCGTAATATCTGGTCATTCTGACTCTTTCCAAGCCCTCAACCAAAATACGCATACTTCCGTCGGGAAGAACAAGGGTCTGCTTAATTTCAGCCAATGTTCCCACACGGGAAAGATCCTCCTTTCCAGGCTCTTCGACCGTAATATCCGGCTGATAAAAAAGAAGCAAAAGCCTGTCGCCCTTCATTGCTCTGTTAACTGCCGCTTTCGAACGCTCTCTCCCCACATCAAAGTGGATAACCGTTCCCGGAAAAACCGAAAGCCCCCTAAGAGGCAAAAGAGGCAATTTATTCGATGTTTGTGCCATAAATATATTTCCATCCTTTTAAGTAATTTCAAAATAATCGAATTGCTTCTCTGCACAATTCGCCATTAAACTATTATACTACCATTACAACCAAATTTCAAGAGAAAACTTCCTTTTTGTAGGTATTTTTTTATTTTTTTTACTTTTCTATTGCTTTTTAAGTATTTATCTTGTATAATTAAACGGTAAATTTTGTTCTAGCGATAAGGAGGAGATTTTATTATGAACAAACCGCAAAAATGGCTTAACGACGCTGTTTTTTACAATATTTATCCCCAATCTTTTATGGATTCCAACGGGGATGGCATCGGCGACCTTCAGGGTATTATCGATAAACTTGACTACATAAAGAATACGGGATACACCGCAATATGGCTCAATCCCATATATGTAAGCCCATTCAGAGATGCGGGCTATGATATAACTGATTTTTATAAAGTTGCGCCCCGTTACGGAACGAATGATGATTTCAAGCGCCTTTGCGAAGAAGCAAAGAAACGTGACATTAAGGTTGTTATGGACTTGGTTGCCGGACACACCTCTTTGGAATGTGAATGGTTTCAGAAATCTTTTCTGCCCGAAAAAAACGAATATTCCGACCGCTACATCTGGACGGACAGCGTTTGGAAAAAAGGTCAGGAGGGCTCATTTATTAACGGACTCGGCGACCGTGACGGTTGCTTTATGAACAACTTCTTCTATTGCCAGCCCGCTCTTAACTACGGCTATGCAAACATTACCGAGGATTGGCAGATGAGCGTTGACTCCCCTGCCGCAATAGATACAAGACACGAGCTTTTAAACATCATGGCTGTTTGGAGCGACCTCGGGGCGGACGGATT
>CAZTEA010000192.1:0-2789 GCA_964612315.1 uncultured Oscillospiraceae bacterium
AACCCGCAACCTGCTGATTACAAATCAGCTGCTCTGCCAATTGAGCTACACCAGCTTACCTGATATTTAATTTGTCTGTCACCGTACGACTGACAAATGATATAATACCATAAAATTTGAGATTTGTCAACAGTTTTTTGAAAAAAATTATATTTTTTCAAAAAATTTAAAAAGTGCATGAAAAAAGAAAAACAGCACCGCAAAAAATGTTTGCGGTGTTGTTTTTTAGTGAAGAATATGGGTTTTAGCGAAAAATGTGGATTTTTTGACCTTTTATTAGAGTTTCATTGCTTAAAGAGTTACATTTTATGATTGTTTCGGGTGTTACGGAGTAGCGCTTTGCGATATCCCAAACGGTTTCGTTGCCCTCGGGAAAATAAACAACGGCAAATGGAAGATTGACAGCTTCACCGGCTTCATCAATATCGATATTATCTATAATTTCAACGGTGTTGCTCTTTAAGACCGTTACGGTAAGGGAAATTATAAATCTCAGCTCAAAGGATTTTTCCGAGGTAATGTTGTAGCCGATATGGTCCAGCTTTGCCTTGGCTTCGCATATACAATCGGGACTAGGAAGAGAAAACTCGGCGCATTGTGAAAAAGAACTTATATGACTCATTCCTGCGGGACAGCCTTCGTCGGACGGGAGATAGATGATATTAGAGAGAATTTCACCGTTTATATATATTTTGCCGTTGTCGACTGAAATATCGGTTATTCTTGCAAGACCTGTGCAGTCGCACATTTTTTGAATTTCGGGAAGGTAGTCGGGAATTGTGACCGTTTCTTTATGAGCGATTTGGGCAACGCTTTTTTCGGATACCGTTTCCACTTTATAGGAATTTTTTGTAATATTTACAGGCTTTTCCGTACCGAAGGCATCGCATATTGCATTTGTCTCGATATTTTCAAACACGCAGAAGGTGCCGCAAATAAGGAAGTTAAGGTTTATAATTCTGCCCAACCCGTCGGGATTTTTCTCCACATCGCATTCCGCTTCCTTGATTATGTAAGAACCTTCGCATTCGCCGTCGGGGAGTGTCAGACCCTCTATTGTTTCGCTGAAAGGAAGAGCTTCCTCAAGAGCGCATATGTGTTCGCCCGAATCAAGATAAAGAGCCGAAACGGCAATATTCCCTGAAATATTCATATGACCGCCGCTGTATTGTATGCTGTCGGATTGACACACGGCGCTTACCTTAATGATTTCGCTTACATCAGGCTTTCCTGAGGGAATTTCCAAGCGGTCACGGAAACGAAAGTCCTGTTCTTCCTCGGGAGAGGAGCAGGTGAGACGGTATGGTGAGGTTTTTGTTTGGATGTTTTCGTCTTCGATTCCCGTTGGAAGAGCCGCCGCCGATATTCTGCATACTTTAACCTCAATGTCAATGCCGAATTTTAAGCTTATTTTGCGGCTGTTGACAATGGAATAGTCAATCGAGTCGATTTCCGCTTCCGCACAAATGTGGTCTTTTGCCTCGGCATCTTTTGCGTTTACCGTATGACTGAAGTCGATGGTGGTTTGCATGGACTTTATTTTTGTTTCGTCCTCGGGAACATAGATAACCGTCACATAAATAATGCCCTGTATATACGCCTTGTTTTGCTGGCAGTTTTTTTGAGTTATCGCAACCCGTGGGCAAATCTGCAAAATTTTTGCGATATCGGGCTTTGCGTCGGGAACGATTAAGTCGCTTTCCGCCTTGGTTTGCCCGTATTCCGTGCAGATAATTTCCTTAAGCGTTATATTTTTCCGATTTAGATTAACATTCATATTTTTATACCCCGTTTCGTCATTTATTTGCTAATACATTCTATGATAAGTTAAAACAGGATATTCCCGAAATCAAAAATATCGGACAAAAGGATATATAAAAGAGCGAGAACCAAAATCATATCATCGTCACACCCGCTGTCAAGCACAAGAAGAATTAAACCTATGATTAAAATATCTTCCGCAGAGAAAAGACCAAAAAATTTGTGTGTTTTCGGGTTATAAATTTCTTTGGGAAGAAAATGTAAGGGATTTTTAACGCTTTTTTCCTCCTCGTGAGGAGGGCAAGGCTCTTTTGCCGTCGGATTTTTCGATTTGGGCGGCGGAGGCGGCGGAGAGAGGGGATGGCTCGGTGAGTTGTTATATCGGATATACAATGAAATTCACCGCCTTTTCTACATTTCTTTAAAAGCGGAGAAAACCTTTGAGACATTCATAAGCTGAACCGCTTTATCGACTTTTTCTCGGCGGTTTTCCTTAAGGAAAGGTTTAAGCGCCATAAGCAGCTGCGTTTTTTCGTTTGTTTCCGAGCTGTTTACTGCAGAGAGAATTTTGGCAAGCTTTAAAAGCAAGGCAGGGTCAAAGGAGTTATCCGATTTCGTTTCGGAGGTGTCATCGGAACTGTTTTGAAACATATTCAAAATGCCTCGAAGCTTTTCGCTGCCCTCTTCACTTGAAAACATATCTTTTAATTTGTCCACAGCTCCTCCAAAGTCAAAGTTTTCATCCATAAACCATACCTCCGATTTCCTATTTCCCCGTGAAGAAGCCCTTAAAATTCGGGTCTTTCTTCGCCTTGGATATATCTACTTCTTTAAGCTTTTCGGAAAGCTCCTTTTTGTCTGAATTTGAAAGTAGCTGGCGGATTTGTGCGATTTCGTCGGGCTTTAAAATGCCGTTAAGCTTGGAAAGACCCACTTCTAGCTTTTCGGGAGTTAAATTTTCCAGCATTTTTTCGATATTCATAAAAATTCCTCCGAGATTTCAATTTTTTTATCAATACATTATATGT
>CAZTEA010000193.1:0-2782 GCA_964612315.1 uncultured Oscillospiraceae bacterium
GATAACACCCTGTCTTGTTGCCATAACAAGGAACTTACCCTCTTCGTATTCACGAACAGGTATGGTTGTGGAAATTTTTTCGCCGCTTTCAAGGGGAATCAAGTTTACTATCGGTGTTCCCTTTGCCTGTCTGCCGCACTCGGGAATTTCATAAGTCTTTATGCGATACATTCTGCCCCTATCGGTGAAGAAAAGAAGATGTGCGTGCGTTGATGCCACAAGCATGGTTTCCACGAAGTCCTCCTCCTTGGTCTGCATACCGATAATGCCTCTTCCGCCTCTTTTCTGGCTTTTATAAGTATCCGCCGCAAGACGCTTAATGTATCCCTCATGGGTCATTGTAATAACATTATCCTCTTCTTCAATAAGGTCTTCAATGTCAATATCATCAAGTGCCGGCTCGATTGAGGTTCTTCTTTCATCGCCGAATTTATCACGAATTTCGGCAATTTCAGTTTTGAGTATTTCGTTTACCCTATATTCATTATTAAGAACATCTGTAAGGTCCTTAATAAGCGCCATAAGCTCGTTATACTCATTATCGATTTTCTCTCGCTCCAAGCCCTGCAATCTGGCAAGACGCATATCCAAAATCGCCTGTGCCTGAATTTCACTTAAATTAAATCTTTCGATAAGTTTTTCCTGAGCATCGTTGTAACTGCTTCTGATTATGGCAATAATCTCATCAATATTGTCAAGGGCAATTCTCAAGCCCTCCAATATGTGCGCTCTTGCCTCCGCTTTTGCTTTATCGAATTTTGTACGCCTTACTATAACCTCCTTTTGGAAAGTTATATATTGGTCCAAAATCTGGCGAAGATTTAAAATTTTCGGCTCGATTTTATTAACCAAAGCAAGCAAAATCACACCGAAAGTTGTTTCCATTTCGGTATATTTGTAAAGCTGATTTAAAACAATTGCCGCATTTGCCGACGACTTAACCTCAACAACAATGCGCAAGCCTTCTCGGTCGGATTCATCACGAAGATCCGAAATTCCCTCGATTCGCTTTTCGTGAACAAGGTCCGCTATTCTTTCAACCAGTCTCGCTTTGTTAACCATATACGGAATTTCGGTTACAACAATTCTCTCCGAGCCGTTTTTCATGGTTTCAATTTCCGCTCTGGCACGAACCTTAAGCTTTGCTCTGCCCGTTTTATAGGCTTCACGAATTCCGCTTACGCCCATAATTAAGCCACCTGTCGGGAAGTCCGGTCCCTTTATGTATTCCATAAGCTCATCTATGGTAATTTCGGGATTGTCTATAACCGCAATAATTCCGTTGATAACCTCAGTTAAGTTATGCGGCGGAATATTTGTTGCCATACCGACAGCAATACCGTTTGAGCCGTTAACCAAAAGATTCGGAAATCTTGACGGCAATACTTCGGGCTCTTTAAGTCTTTCATCAAAGTTCGGAACAAAGTCAACCGTATCCTTTTCAATGTTTGAAAGCATATGCATGGCGATTTTTGACATTCTCGCCTCTGTATATCTGTATGCAGCCGCCGGGTCACCGTCGATTGAACCGAAGTTACCCTGTCCGTCAACTGTTGGGTATCTCATAGAAAAGCTCTGCGCCATACGAACCATTGCATCGTAAACCGATGTATCGCCGTGCGGATGGTAGCTACCAAGCACATTACCCACGGTAGTGGCACTCTTTCTGTATTCCTTGTTCGGATAAAGATTATCCTCATACATAGCGTATAAAATACGGCGATGAACAGGCTTTAATCCGTCTCGAACATCGGGAAGCGCACGCCCTGCAATAACCGACATGGAATAGTCGATATAAGCGTGACGCATTTCCTTTTCCAAATCAACGGGAATAATATTCAGCTTGTCCAAATCAAACAAACTGTCTTTTTCTTTTTCGTTCATAATTATTCTCCCTATTTCAAATTATCTTTTCTTTCAAAGTCAAAAGAGGATTCCCCTCTTCCATTGTTTTCGACAAAAAGGCAAAAAATCCTCTTTTTTTGCGTATTTAATTTTCAAAAAAAGGATATTCCTCTTTTTTTCTTTCAATTTCTGTCATTTTATACGATAATCGCATTAAACTGTCGCTTAAATGAATATTTTCAACCGCAATGCCATCTTTGGATTCCAACTCGGCATAGGAAAAATTCAAAAATCCCTTAATACCTTTCTTCTCAAGGTCGTTCGCCACTTGATTAACCGCCGCTCTCGGCACGGTTATAATTGCCATTTCGGGGCAATTTTCCTGGATAAATTCATCAATCTCGGCATAATCTCTTATTGTGTATCCACCCACGCTTTTCCCGATTTTCTCAGTATCAATATCAAATATGCCCACAAGAGAAAAGCCTCGCTTTTCAAAATTTGTATTTAAAACAAGGGCACTTCCCATATTGCCGACACCGACCAAAACAGCGGTTTTTTTCTTATCGAGTCCCAAAATTTTACCTATTTCGCCATGAAGATTTTTCACATTGTAGCCGTAGCCCTGCTGACCGAATCCGCCGAAACAATTAAGGTCTTGGCGAATTTGCGATGCCGTGATATTCATTTTTTCACTCAACGCCTTGGAGGATATTCTGCCGCAGCCCGAAGCCATAAGCTCCCCCAAATATCTGTAATATCTTGGCAAACGGTTAATAACCGATGCCGAAACCTTTCTTTTCATAGCTATCTCCTTAAAACTTCTTCCTTTTAATAATATAAAATTTTTTGCCTTTTGTCAAGAAATATTACAGGTTATTTCCCGAAACGATTTGTCAAGGACTTTTTAATCATTTTTTCGCAAAAATCGAATTTT
>CAZTEA010000194.1:0-2779 GCA_964612315.1 uncultured Oscillospiraceae bacterium
CCTAAGCTGTTGCCGACGGAAAATCCATTTATCTTATCAAAAAACTACGAAAGCGGCGGAGCAGGAATGGTTTCCTCCACTAAGGATTACGCAATTTTAACCGACGCTTTGGCGTGCGGAGGAATTGCTGCCAACGGAAAGAGAATTTTATCACCTTTAACGGTTGATTTGATGAAAAGCAATCATTTGAAAGGAAAACAATGTGAAGATTTCGCACTTCTGCGTAAGGGATACGGATACGGTCTCGGGGTAAGAACTCATATTGATAAAACCCAAAGTGGCTCTTTAAGTCCCTTAGGTGAATTTGGTTGGGATGGCGCCGCAGGAGGTTTTTCGATGATTGATACCGAAAACCGTCTTTCAATGACACTTTTTCAACACATACACGGATGGGATGTTCGCTTTCAAACAGAAATCAGAAATGTGCTTTATTCTTGCTTATAACAGCTATCAAAAAAGCTTGCGTTTTAATAATAAAACGCAAGCTTTTTATCAATAGAAAAATTCTTCTGTTTTTGCACAAAGATAATGATATATAGGTAAATGATATTCTTGAATTTTGTATGTTTCGGTTTGAGGCGCTTTTATTGTCACATCGGAAATTTCAAGAAGGTTACTTTGAAAATCTCCTGTCATTGACAAAACTTTTGTGCCAACTGCTTTTGCTGTTAGTGCGGCATTAACGATATTCTTTGAATTTCCCGAGGTTGAAAGCGCAATAAGCAAATCATTTTCTTTGGCATAAGCGTATACCATCTGTGCATATACCATATCAGGATTCACATCGTTGTTAAAAGCGGAGATTAACGCAGTCTGGCTTGGCAAAGATATCGCCGAAAGACCGCCTTGTATGTTTTCTCTGATTTCTTTCGGAAGTCTTATATCTTCAACTTTTCTCGGCTTTAAAAAGCCTTTCATAAGCTCTCCCACAATATGCTCGCAGTCTGCAGCGCTGCCGCCGTTTCCGCACAAAAGAACCTTTCCACCCTTTTTATAAGTGTCAATCATAAGATTTACAGCGTCTTCGATGTCGTTTTTGCATATCGAAAGAGCCGGGTATCTGTTTATCAAATCATTCATAAAAATCTCCTTAATTATTTTTCGAATATTTCGTAAAGTGTGTCAGATGTGTAATCTTCTATAATAATATTACTTCCGAGAGTTTTATGTAATTCACGCTGATGCAAGGCGGTTTTCGGAAGTCTGCTGATAACCAACGCACCCATTTCCGCTCCCGCAAGGATTTCGGCTCTGCCATCACCTACAACCAATATGTTTTTGCCTTCAATGTTAAGCTTTTCACGAAGCTTTTTCATTATAACTTCCTTGGGAAGCTTTTCGGTCCAAGTAGAACCGATAATATCTTCAACCAATTCGCCTGTTCCGGTTTTATACCCCAAAGCTTCCACTTCTTCGTGCATTCCCATACCTTTTTCGACAACAGCGCCTGTAACAAAATAGTTTTTGACACCATTATCCTTTAAAAATTTCATAAATTCCATAGAGCCATCAACCATAAACTTTTCAGGATTTTTTCGCGCCATTTCCAAATTCTTATCTCTGCAATAACCGTTTAAAACCGCTTCATAAAGTTTAAAAAGGCGAGGTGCTTTTTCGGAAATAAGTTCTGTAATTTCCGTACTTTCGTCAAAATCATCGAAACATTCCTTACCACGCCAAATGAGCGAAATAATATCCGAGTTAATAGATTTATCGCAATTTACGGAAACAGTTCCTTCTTCAATAGCTCGTCTTATAGCCCATTCCATTTGAGTTAAAGCGGAAAGTCCTGCCGATTCAATACAAAACTTATCGGTTTCCTCAAGTTCTTTTGTACCGGCGGCTTCAATAAGTCGCTTTTTGTTTTCTTCGCTGTCAAAATCATCCGGCAGACCGTTGGTTATTACATCAAAAAGGCAGATGCTCATAACCGGAGGCCAGTTTCTTATAAGTGAATGTGTTCCGTCTATATCGTGAAAAGCACATATAATATTTTTTGTATCAAAATCATTGATTACTATATTGGATTTTGTATTTTTTACAGTTAACATATAGATATTACTCCTTTTTTAATTTTGGAAAGCGCCTTCCCAATCTTTTAAAAATCGTTCAATTCCTGCTTCGGTAAGAGGATGTTTTATCATCTGATTTATTACTCCGTAGGGTATTGTTGCAATATGAGCACCTGCGAGAGCGGCATCAACAGCATCCTCGGGGCTTCTGATGCTTGCGGCAATTATTTCGGTATCAATTGAGTGAACTTCAAAAATTTCCGCAATTTTTGAAATTAAACTGTTACCGTCAGATGAAATATCGTTCAGCCTGCCGATAAACGGACTTACATAAGTTGCACCGGCTCTTGCGGCAAGAAGAGCTTGCGCCGGACTGAAAATCAAAGTAACATTTGTTTTAATGCCTTTTTCCGATAGTTGTTTTACGGCTTTTAAGCCTTCGAAAGTCATAGGAACTTTGATAACAATATTTTTGTGAATTGCTGCAAGATTTATTGCTTCTTTAACCATTTCATCGGCAATAAGACTTATAACCTCGGCGGAAATCGGACCGTCAACAATAGAGGTGATTTCTTTAACAACCTCTTTAAAATCTTTACCCTCCTTAGCAATTAAAGAAGGATTGGTTGTAACCCCGCAGATAACACCAAGCTCGTTTGCCTGCCTAATTTCATTAACATTGGCTGTATCGATAAAAATTTTCATATAACAAAACCGTCCTTTAAATAAGAAATTTGATTATCACTATTATTATACTACATATATGT
>CAZTEA010000195.1:0-2712 GCA_964612315.1 uncultured Oscillospiraceae bacterium
AGAAAATAATTTAATTTTTTTTGAAAAATTTTTTATCATATTGCTTGACAAGTGAGTGTAAATCTAATATAGTTTTTACATCAGCAGTTGAAATGATAGAGCTAAGTTTTTTACTGAACTCCGAACTTTTCAACTGCTGATTTTCTATATTCTGCAATTGATACGCTCTTTTTATCGTTCCGTCCGAATTAACATTGTCAAGCTCTTCAACATAAAGCTTTATAAGTTCCTTGCCCTCTCCCATGTCAGCGATAGCATAAAGACTGTGCATAAGTGCAGAGTTCTGTGATTTTGCTTTTTGGCTTGATATCGTTTGCGTATCTAAAAGAACGGCGTTTTCAACAATGTCATTTATATAATCAAGATAGGGAAGCGCATTTACATTTTTGGCCGCTTTATATCCTGTTTCATTAAACACCTTGCCCGAAACTTGTATATCCCAGCTTGTATCAAGGTTTTTAACCGTCCCTTGTGCATTTTCTCTCTTTGAAGCGACCTTAACCGCCCCTGTATCGTTCGCTCGCCAATCACCGAACCAAGCCCTAAAGAACGGAGATTTAACTCCCATCTCTTTAAAATATCTGCGGGCAAAATTCTCCGTTGCTTTTATATCGTTCGTTGTAAAGTCATTTACGCGCTTTCGTCCGATAGCTTGAATTTCCGCAATTTCTTCATTTGAAGCACCCCTTACCGAAGCTTTTCCCGTTGATGAATTATTTTCACCATTTTGCATAGAATATATATTGACATTTTTATCACTCTGTGATACATTGTTATTAGCATCAATGATGGTTTGAACCAGCTTGAGCAATTGGAGCCCTCTGCTCGTAAAACAGATTGGTGCTTTTTTTGCACTTGCGTCAAGCAAATTTCCCGCTTGTATCTGTTTATTTATATACCTTTCAATATGGTTTTCATTTGTCATATTATCTGATTTGCTGTATAAGCTCGCAATTCTGTTAACTGTCATTCGGTCTTGATACTTGTTTAAGTGAACCGCAACAATCACATCATTTCCATATTTATCTGTCATTTCCGTTAATGCAACAAACGCAGCTTATATGTTTTGGCATCAACCGCTTCTTTGATATAATGTGTAACCTCATGAGAGAACACACCCACATACGGTTCGCTTGCTTTAAGATATATATTTTTTTTGCCGTTTTTATACAAACCTTCAATATCTCCCATATTTTCCACAAATTCAATGGTAACATTAAGCTTTTTCCCGATTTCGTTCAAGCTTTCGGCAGTTTTGTTGCCTATCCGCTCTCGAACAATCTCATCTGCAACAAGTCCGCCACTCCGTTTTCTCGCACCGTCCCTCATTCCGGCTTGGTGTATTCGCCTTGCTTCAAGCTCCGTCAAAACTCCACCATATTCAAAGTTCTTTATTTCCTTATCCGCCCTATCAAATTCCATTCCCGAAAGTCCCAAATCATAGTAAGCCGATATCGCTTTTTGTAAAGCTTCCACATTCCGTCCGTCATAAGAAATATCCAAAATCGCATTTTGTCCGTTTCCGCCCAATGACGACATAAAATCGCCGTAATTCACATAAGTATACTTTTTGTCAGATGATAATTCCGGCTCCGTTGCATTGACGCTCCCACTTTTTTGTACTATACTGTTCTCAGAAGCGGAAAAGACAGAAGCGTTTTGGGCGTCCGAGGTAGGGGCTTGCACATCTACCGTCTGCCTTGAATCCGCTTCTTTTATTATTCCATAAAAATCTTCCGGCTTGTCTATGATATACACAAAAATCTCCACCTATCAGGGTGGAGATTTTGTTTAATTATTTAATATAGTGTTTAACCTTAAGTCTGTTAATTGCTCTTGCCATTTTCGCCTGTGCCGTGTAGTAATCTTGAATACTTTTCTTTTGAAGTATTGCTTCTTTCGCTCTTTCCGCCGAACGCTTGGCACGATTTTCGTCGATTTCTTCTGGATATTCCGCCGTATCTGCCAGCAAAAGCACATCGCCGTTTTCAACCTTTATAATTCCCTCCGAAACAGCGGCGACAAATTCATTTTTATCCGCCGTTGAGACTTTCAAAATACCCGGGACAATTGCGGCAATAACATTGTTATGGTTCGCCATAATTCCGTACTGCCCGTCATTTGTGGGAATAACAATAGAGATACATTTTCCCTCAAAAAAAGGCTTCTCTGCGGCAAGAACCGTAAGTTTAAAGGTGTTCATTATATTTCACCTGCTTTTATTTTTTCAGCCTTTTTTATAACATCGTCCAATGTTCCCACATTATAGAAAGCAGCCTCAGGATATTCGTCGGTCTCGCCATCAACAATCGCCTTAAAGCCTCTTAAGGTTTCCTTTAAAGGCACATAAATTCCCGGAATTCCCGTAAACTTCTCCGCAACATGAGTGGGCTGTGCCAAAAAACGCTGTATTCTTCTGGCACGACCGACCGTCATTTTGTCCTCATCGCTAAGCTCCTCCATACCGAGAATTGCGATAATATCTTGAAGTTCACTATATTTCTGCAAGGTTTCCTGAACTCTTCGTGCAATATTATAATGCTCGCTGCCGATAATATCCGCCTCCAAAATTCTTGAAGTGGACTCTAATGGGTCAACAGCCGGATAAATACCCTGCTCGGCAATTTTTCTGCTTAGCACCGTTGTTGCATCCAAATGAGAAAAGGTTGTGGCAGGAGCCGGGTCCGTTAAGTCGTCGGCAGGAACATATAC
>CAZTEA010000196.1:0-2697 GCA_964612315.1 uncultured Oscillospiraceae bacterium
GACTATAGAAATGTTAACAGACCTTTTTGAAGCACTAACAATTTTTTGTTTCGGTCTTTCGTGGCCGATTTCCATCCGCAAATCCCTTATTTCAAAAACAGCAAAAGGCAAAAGCTTGTTCTTTGAAGTATTTCTTCTTGTTGGATATGCCTTCGGTATAGCACGAAAGATTATACAAATCGCAGCTCTTAGCCAATCCGGCTTTTTGTTCTACCTCAGCTTCTTCTTCTATGTTTTAAACTTTATTGAAATTTCAATTGATGTTGCACTTTATTTCCGCAATGTTAAATTGGATAAAGCAAGAGAAGCTGCTCTTTAAAACGATTAAAAGGAGTGTCGATAGTTTATCGACACTCCTTTATTTTTATCTTATACCGTAATGCTCAATTACATAATCCATATCCTTATCTCCTCTTCCCGAAAGGTTGATAAGTATTGAGCCGTGTTCCATCGTTTTTGCCAGTTTAATTCCGTACGCTACGGCATGAGAGCTTTCGATTGCCGGGATGATACCCTCAAGGCGGGAAAGCTTATAAAAAGCATCAATGGTATCTTCATCGTCAATCACATCATATTTAACTCTGCCGATTTCCTGTAAAAATGCGTGTTCCGGGCCGCTGGAGGGATAATCCAGCCCGCTGGCAACGGAATATACAGGAGCCGGCTCGCCGTTTTCATCTTTAAGCATAATACTGTTAAATCCGTGCATAACCCCTTCTGTTCCGTATTTTAAGCTTGCGGCATGGTCACCGAGCTTCGGACCTCTTCCTAAAGGTTCAACGCCGTAAATATCAACAGGGTCATTTAAAAATCCGGCAAAAAGCCCTGCCGCATTGGAGCCGCCTCCCACACAAGCAACAATTGAATTCGGAAGATGTCCCGTCATTTCAATAAACTGTTCTCTCGCTTCAATTCCCACAACACTCTGGAAATCACGAACCATCATCGGGAAAGGATGAGGACCCAAAACAGAGCCTATACAATAAATGCAATCATTGTACTCCTTGCTGTACGCATCGAATGCGGCATCCACCGCTTCTTTAAGCGTCTGCAAGCCATGAGTAACCTCCACAACATTAGCGCCCAAAATTTTCATTCTTGCCACATTGGGAGCCTGCTTCTTAATATCCACAGAGCCCATATAGATATCACATTCCAAGCCGAAATACGCCGCCGCAGTTGCAAGGGCAACACCGTGCTGACCCGCTCCTGTTTCCGCAATAACCTTCTTTTTGCCCATATACTTTGCCAACAGAGCTTCGCCCATACAATGATTGAGCTTATGAGCGCCGGAATGGTTTAAATCCTCACGCTTTGCATAAAGCTGAACTTTTCCGCCAAGCGAGTCGGAAAGTCGTTCAAGATGAGTAACCGGGGTCGGTCTGCCCTGAAATTCCTTACGAATTCTTCTCAGCTCCGCAATAAACTTTCTTGATTGACAAATCGAATAATAAGCTTCCGTAATTTCCACCATTGCATTTTTCAGTTTTTCATCAATGTAAACTCCACCGTATTTGCCGAAATATCCGTTTTTATCGGGATAATTGTTAAAATAAGTATCAAAATCAATTCCATTATATTTCATAATACAGTCCTCCAAAATAATATTTTAAAAAATCAGAATTAAATCGCATGAAAGCGCCGCCATCGTTTGGATAAAATAATCATAACAAAATCTTCCTTTCACTCTGCCCGGTTAAAATAAAAAAGCCCCCGACAGAAACACAAATCTGTCAAGGACGAATATACAAATATCCGCGGTGCCACCTTGAATTTACGGAAACTCCGTACTCTTTGAAAGATACCAACATATCCCGACTTTTAACGCAAGTCTTGCGTCTGCGCATTTCTTCGCAGCCCTCAGCAGTCCATATTACTCGGAAAGCCTTTGCGGAACTCACACCATAATCCACTCGCTCAAAAAGACCAAACTCCGACTTTTTTCTGCCTCAACGGTTTAAAAAGAACTTATTCATTTTTATCAGTATATCACTTTTATTGCTTTTTGTCAATACTTTTTTAAAATATACTGCTGTTTTGAAATTTTTATGGACAAAAACCGTTTCTTGGGTTACAATATTTATATAACAAAGTTGAGAGGTTATAAATATGAAACAGAAAAGTATTTTTGTTTGCACCGAGTGCGGCAACAAATCACCGAAATGGATGGGAAAATGCACAATGTGCGGAAATTGGAATACTATGGAAGAGGAGCTTGTTATGCCCGAAGTCAAAAGCAAGGGCGGCGGTATTTCCCTTTCCCCCTCCGCAGCACCGAAAAAAATTCACGAAATTGACTATTCCAGCGAAATTCGCACCTCTACCGGGATGAGCGAATTCGACCGTGTTTTGGGCGGCGGCCTTGTTAAAGGCTCTTTTGTGCTGGTGGGCGGCGACCCCGGAATCGGAAAATCCACAATTCTTCTCCAGATTTGTGAGCATTTGGGAAAATTATTAAAAATTCTCTATATATCAGGTGAGGAATCGCAAAGCCAAATTAAGCTTCGGGCGGAAAGACTGGATATTAAAACCGAAAATCTTAAAATTTATTCCGAAACAAATATGAACTACATAAAAAATACCATATCGTCCGAAAATCCCGATATAATCATTGTTGACTCCGTTCAAACAATGGTAAACCCCGAAATCGGCTCTTCTCCGGGAAATGTATCTCAGATAAAGGAGGTCACTTCCTCC
>CAZTEA010000197.1:0-2693 GCA_964612315.1 uncultured Oscillospiraceae bacterium
TATATAGGCTTGGTGGGAAAGGTTACCTTCGACAGCGAGGCAATGGCAAAGTTTTCGGTGGCTTCAAACACAGTTAATTTGTCGGGAGTGGTTGATAAATCCAAAAATAAAATAGGAAGCACATATTTAACCTCTGATGCGGTTTTAATCGAGCTTGTTTACGAGCCCGAAACCCACACGGGAACGGCAGTTGCAAAGAAAATCGATATCGATGACATTGTGGCGGACGAAATTTATAAATCCAATGTGGTTTATGCTTTAAGCGGCGGCGAATTCGGAGATGTTTCATTTGCGGTTTTGAGAAATGTTACAAATAACGACTATGTTTACGGCATTTTAACCGACAGCTCGGTAAACACGGCGGGAATGAACGCTATGAGCTCATATACTGTAACGGTAAACGGCGTTTCAAACAAATATTCCTCGGATTTCGGTCAGGGAATTGAAAAGGGCTCTCCCGTGGCGATGATTGTGGAAAACGGAAGTCTTAAGAGTATTCAAAAGCTCAGAAGCTCCAATTTGGGTAAAATCAATGCCATAGATGAAACCCGTGTTAAGCTTGGTTCCGTGATATACGACAATGCGCAGAATGTCCAAATATATACTTACAATTCCGCAGACGGATATGTAAGCGTTTCCTTTGAACAGGCAAAAAAATATACGGGAAGCTCCGCAAGGGCATACTTTGACGCAAAAAGCGTAAACGGCGGAAACGTGAGAGTTTTGGTCATTTACAAATAGTTAAAAAATATAATTGAAATTGATATTGACTATTTCCCAAAGGCTTGATATAATACAATTATATTATTGGATGACGATATATTGTCATCGGAAAAGAGGGAATGGAAATGAGCATTACGCTTGCGATAATGGCGGCAGGAATGGGAAGTCGATTCGGCGGCTTAAAGCAGATTGAGCCTGTCGGACCGAATAATGAGGTTATTCTTGATTATTCCGTATACGATGCCATTAAAACCGGATATTCAAAAATCGTGTTCATTATAAAACACGAAATCGAAAAGGAATTTCGTGAGGTTGTGGGCAAACGGGTTGAGAAGCTTATTGATGTTGAGTATGCTTTCCAAAGCCTTGACGATATCCCGATTTCAAAGCCCGAGTTTTCAGAGCGTGTTAAGCCATGGGGAACAGGTCAAGCAATCCTTTGCGCAAAAGATGTTATCGATACTCCCTTTGTGGTTATAAATGCTGATGATTTTTACGGCAGAGAGGCATTTGAGGTTATAGGAAAGTACCTTAAAGAAGAGGGCAAATACTGTATGACGGGCTACAAGCTTTCCGAAACGCTTACGGATAACGGAACCGTTGCAAGAGGTGTTTGCACCGTTGAGGACGGATATTTGAAAACCGTTACGGAACATCTTGCCATAGACAGAAATTCGGGTATTGATTTAAACAGTACGGTTTCAATGAATATGTGGGGTCTTGAAAAGGGAATTTTTGATATTTTGGGAACGGAATTTGAAAAGTTCTTAACGAATGTTACAGACCCGATTAAAGGCGAGTTCTTAATTCCCAAGGTTATGAATGACCTTAGCGAAAGGGGTACAAAAATCAAAGTGTTAAACACCAACGCAAGATGGCTTGGTGTTACCTACAGAGATGACCTTCCGAAAATCAAGGCGGAACTTGAAAAACTTAAAGATTTATATGTATAAGAGTGGCGTGCCGATAAACTATCGGCACGCTTATTTTATTGCGAAATTTATTCTTTACGGTATGGTGCTGAATTGATTAAAGGCGCTGAATTATATTGTATATACCCCTGCGGGTTAAGCTGTAACCAACACTATTTAAATTTCGGAAACTTTATTGAGCTTCATATATTCGCCGGGCGTGATGCCTGTTTTGTTTTTAAACATTCTTGAAAAGTGATATTGATTTGCAAAGCCGCATTCTTCGGCGACAGCACCTATTTTGAGTGTTCCCTCGCTTAAAAGCTGCTTGGCTTTTTTTATGCGTATGTCACAAATGAATTGTCCGGGTGGTGTTTTATACTGCTTTTTGAAAAGCCGTCTGAAATAAACCTCGCTTATACTGCACAAATCCGCAAGATATGCATTGTTAATATCGGAATTGCCGTAATTTTGTTCTATGAATGTAACAGCCGGAAGAAGCGTCATGCATTTGGAGTTTTCCAGGGAAAGGCGATAAAATATGTGATACAGTATACTCATCATCTCGGCTTTGTTGCCTTCGAAAAGCGAAAGGGAACGGAGCTTTTTGAACTGAGTGATATACATTGAGGCATTTTGCAAAGGTAGTGCAATAATCGTATCGCACAGCACCTCACAGCAAGTGAAATTGATGACAGGAAAGCTGCCGCTTTTGTCACGCACCAGAGTATAGGTCTGTCCCTGAGGGAGAATAACGGCGCAATTGGGGTCGGATACGGTGCTTTTCCCGTTGTGAATATAGGTAATTTGTCCGTCTATGCAGAAAGAAAGCGCATATGACGGGCGATTTTTAATTACTGTATTTTCACCCTTTTTTGACGAAACCATAAAACATTCCCTAATGTCGGTAAGTGTGATATCATTTATCCGCATATATTTCACCTCACACGAATTATACCATTTTTGAATAAAAATATCAAGAAATTTTAATAAAAAGTATCGGATATGTCAAAATGGTATCGTTTTTGATATTGAAAAATTTTTAAAATAATATACAAT
>CAZTEA010000198.1:0-2675 GCA_964612315.1 uncultured Oscillospiraceae bacterium
ATATTCGGGTTATATTCCAAAATTCCTTTATAGTTTTCAACGGTAACTTCACGGCTTCCTATAGCGGAGATTTTTGAAGTATTAAGAAGGATTTCCTTTGAAATGTCAAGCGCATCCGCAATTTTTTCTCCGGGCGTGCGAATATTTTTTGGGCTTCTTTTTCGTGGCATAATATAGACGACCTTTCTTGAATGCTATATGAAATTTTATGCGTAAGACAGGAATTTAATGAATATAATGGGAAGTGAAGGTGGGATAAAAATGGCAAAATTTATGAAAACGGTTATTATGACAGCGACGGTTTGGTTGGTTTTGGTTTTGATTATTTATCCGAAGAACTGTATAGAAGCGGGGCTTGGCGGTGTATTTTTGTGCCTTAATACCGTTATTCCGTCTCTTTTTCCTTTTTTTGTGTGCAGCGGAATTATAATAGGCTTCGGTATGACAAAGCCGCTTGAAAAAATTTTTGCGCCGTTTATGCGACCGGTTTTCGGTGTTTCGGGCGTGGGTGCACTTCCTTTTGTTTTGGGAATTTTAAGCGGATATCCGGTTGGGGCAAAATGCGTTGCGGATTTATATAAAAAAGGCTGCTGCTCAAAAGCGGAGGCTGAAAAACTGTTGGTTTTCTGCAATAATTCGGGTCCGCTTTTTATTTTGGGGGCTGTCGGAGCGGGTATGGCAAACAGCCCGGCTTTGGGCAGGTATTTGTATATCATTCATATCCTTTCTGCCTTTGTTACGGGAATGATTTTTCGCTTTCGAAAAATTGACGAAAAAAATTTAGTGAAGATTTTACCGCTCAAAGAGGAGCATTGGAGCAAAGTGGTTACGGAGTCCGTGCTGTCGGCAACGGAAAGTATGATTACGGTATGCGGCTTTGTGATTTTGTTCAGCGTGGTGGGTGCGGCGCTTCCGAAAATCGGTGTCAGTCCAATAATTCACGGACTTTTGGAGATTACGGGAGGAACCGAAAAAATCCTCAAAATGAACGGTGAATTTGGCGGAAAGCTTCTTGTAATTTCGGGAATTATTGCGTTTTCGGGATTTTCCGTAATGCTTCAAGTGTTCGGAATTATCGGAAAAACGGATCTTTCAACAAAGCCGTATATTGCGGGCAAGGCGGTTCAAGGCGTTGCGGCAATTATTTTAACCGCTGTTTTTTTAAAAATTTTCCCGATTTCGGAGCAAACCGGAAGCTTTTCGCAAATATCAACAATTAATATATGGAAAATATCCGTGCTGATGTCATGTTTGATTTTGTTTGTTTTGCTTGCGGTTAAGAAAAAGGCGGTTGACAATTAAATTTTAAACAAGTATAATAAAGATAAATACAGTAGAAGAGGTAATATAATGAAATCAGGCTTTATTGCAATAACAGGACGACCAAATGCGGGAAAATCAACTTTGCTTAATAAAATAATCGGGGAAAAGGTTGCCATAGTTTCAAACAAACCGCAGACGACCAGAACAAAAATTTTGGGTGTGTATACGGAAGAGGATTGCCAGATGGTTTTAATCGACACTCCGGGAATTCATAAGCCGAAAAATAAGCTGGGTCAGAAGATGGAGCGGTATATTTATACGGCTACTCAGGATATTGATGTGCTTATTTATGTGGTGGACTGCAATCTTTATGACAATGAATATGAGAGCGAGAGGAAGGCTCTTGAAGGTTTGAAAACCGCAGGCGTTCCCGTACTTCTCGTTGTAAATAAAATAGATACAATGCCGAAGCTTAATTTGCTTCCGGTCTTGGACAAGCTGAGAACCCTTTATAATTTTGACGGTATTATTCCGATTTCCGCTCAAAAAGGAAATAATGTAGCGGAGCTTTTAAAGGAAATCAAAAAGTATCTAAACGAGGGACCGAAATTTTTTCCCGACGATATAATAACCGACCAACCGGAGCGCCAGATTGTTGCGGAATTTATCAGAGAAAAAGCTTTAAGACTTTTAAATCAGGAAATTCCACATGGAATTGCCGTTGAAATTGAGCGGATGAAACGCCGAGATAACGGAACTTATGAAATTCTTGCCGCAATTTATTGTGAACGGGAAGGTCATAAGCGCATAATAATAGGTAAGGGCGGAGAAAAGCTTAAGGATATAGGCAGCCGTGCAAGATGCGATATCGAAAGATTTTTGAACAGCCGTGTATATCTTGAGCTGTGGGTTAAGGTTAACGAAAATTGGCGAAACAAAGAAAGCTTTATGAATACTATCGGCTTTGAATAACAATTATTGGCAGCATATATAAGTTACTTCCGAAAATAATAAGATTAAATAGTTTCGGAGGTGGCGGCGTTGGATAAAAATCTATTGTGGGATGTGTTTATGGAAACAGGAGATATAGAGGTTTATCTTAAATATAAAGAAGAGGAAGGGAAGGAGAATTCGGTTGAAGCTGACGGAAACGACGGGACTTGTAATCCGGGAAGTAAAGTACGGGGACAGTAGCCGTATTGTGACTGTAATCACCGAGGAATTGGGCAAAATTTCCGCCATAACAGGAAAATACAGAGGCGGCAAATCAAAGGCTTTTCCCTCAATCCAGCTTTTTTCCTATAATCGGTTTGTGCTTTTTAGAGGTAGCGAAAAGGGGTTGTATCATATAAATGAAACGGATATAATCGAGTCTTTCGGAAATATTCGTGAGGATTTGATGGGGATAATTT
>CAZTEA010000199.1:0-2659 GCA_964612315.1 uncultured Oscillospiraceae bacterium
AACTTATATATACATTTTACAACAAACGGGAAATTTTTGCAATGGTTTTGTTTGACAAACGGGAGAGGGTATGATATGATGATTTTATGCGAGGTTAAAAGGAGGTGAAAATATGAAAATCGATTTACCTCTCCGTGTTGAGGAAGCCATAGAGCTTTTGGAGGAGAACGGATTTGAAGCTTATGCCGTGGGCGGATGTGTCAGAGACTGTGTTATGGGCAGAAAACCTGCGGATTGGGATGTGACAACGGCGGCGACTCCCGATGAAATATGCGAGGTGTTTAAACATTTCAAAACTGTTTTAACGGGAGTAAAACATGGAACGGTTACTGTTATAATTGACGGTTTTCATATTGAAATCACCGCTTTTCGAAAGGATGGGATTTATAAGGATAACCGCCATCCCGAAAAGGTTACCTTTACAAAAAATTTAAAAGAGGATTTGTCACGCAGGGATTTTACGATGAATGCCTTGGCGTATAATCCGAAAACGGGAATCATCGATTATTTCGGCGGTCTTTCCGATATTGAAAATATGACACTCCGCTGTGTGGGTGACCCGAATTTGCGTTTTGAGGAGGATGCTTTAAGAATTATGAGGGCAATTCGTTTTGCCTCTGTATTGTCTCTTAATATGGATGAGAGAACGCATATTTCAATTCATCAAAACAAAGAGCTTTTAAAAAATATATCTTCGGAGCGAATAGCCTCCGAGTTCAATAAGCTTCTTTTAGGTGACTATGTGGAAAAAATTCTCCATGAATATAAAGATGTGATAGGAGTTTTTATTCCCGAAATAATCCCCACCTTTGATTTTGACCAGCGGAATTACCACCATACTTATGATGTTTGGGGGCATATCGTTTGTGCGGTTGCTTCTGCACCGAAGCTTATTTATGTGCGCCTTGCAATGTTTTTTCACGATATCGCAAAGCCTCTTTGCTTAAAGTTTGACAGCCGTGGAATAGGGCATTTTGCCATGCATCCTCAAAAGGGCAAGGAAATTGCCGAAGCAGTTTTAAAAAGGCTTAAATATGACAGCAAAACCATTAAAGTCGTAAGCTTTTTGATACTTTACCACGATACGGCATTGCCGCCCGATAAAGTAACGGTTAAAAAATGGCTTATGAAGTACGGCAGAGCTTTGATGCAACTGCTTTTCGAGGTAAAAATTGCCGATAATATGGCAAAAAACCGAAGCTTTCCCCAACGCCTTATTGAGGCGAAGGAGGGGAGGGCGACTCTTCGGAAAATTATCAAAAATGACGAGTGTTACTCTTTGGAACAGCTTAATATTAAGGGCGGCGATTTGATTGAGGCGGGGTTTCCTGAAAGCCGTAAGGTCGGAGAAATGCTGGACAAGCTCCTTTTGGCTGTTATAGAGGAAAAAGTTCAAAACGAGAAGTCGAAGCTTTTATCTCTGGCATTAAACAAAAAATAAACGGCAGCAAAAGATAAAACCTTTTGCTGCCGTTTATTTTTGCTTTTTTCGGGGATATGGCGCTTTTTCGTCGGTCAAATCCATAAGATAGTCCATACTTGTATTGTAAAATTTTGCGAGAATCATAAGATTTTCGCAGGTGGGCATAAGCTCATTGCGTTCGTATTTCGAAAGAACGCTTTGGCTTATGCCTGTTTCCATTTGTACTTTCAATTGAGTGTAATCCTTTGTGACTCTGATAAGTTTGAGATTTTTCATAAATAACCTCCTTCTATATTCAGTTACAGCATAAAATATTCACGATAGGAATATTTTATGCCAAATTTTTGTTTTTCAGTCTTAAAAGAGGAGGAATAAAGAATGAACAGGAAAATACAGGTCCTTCGAGGATGGGCGATACTTGCGGTAGTTTTAATTCACACTTATCGGGAAGGGTTGGGTGATATTTTGCTGAGACCGTTTATAACATTTGCGGTAGCAATGTTCCTCTTTCTTTTGGGATATCTTACAAAGGCGGAGATATCCGATATTAAGGGTTTTTATGCCAAGCGGCTTCTAAGGGTAGTTATTCCGTATTTATTATGGTCGGTAATTTACACAGCGGCATACGGTAACTATCATGTGTTTATACGAGGAATTATAACCGGACGGTGTTGCTTTGCTTTTTATTATATAGTGGTTTACATACAATTTGTTTTGCTTACTCCTCTAATCGGAAAGCTTGTTTTATCCAAATACAATTGGATAGGGTGGCTGATTACGCCTGTTTTTGTAATCGGAGTTTATTATGTTGCGAAAGTTTTGAACATATCTTTGCCGTTCCCTTTCCCAAGCTCAAATTTTTTGGTGTGGTTTGTTTTCTATTATTTGGGTATGATGCTCGGCAACGGAAAATTACAATACAAACTCAGCCTTAAGACGACTTTGATTTTTTATGCGGCGGGGATTTTTATTTCCGAAGCGGAGGGCATTTTCTGGTACTGTGCGCAAGATTACGAAATGGCTGTAAGCCAGCTTAAGCTTACTTCTGTAATTGTATCGTTTGTAACGGCTTTACTGGGATATATTTACCTTACAAAAGGCGATTTTAAGGAAAATCGTTTTAACAGAGCAATGGCATCTTTGGGGGATTGCTCTTTCGGAATTTATTTAAGCCATATTTTGATTATTTATTTTATGAGTAAGCTTCCGTTTTACAATCTTCTGCCCTTCCCGCTA
>CAZTEA010000200.1:0-2643 GCA_964612315.1 uncultured Oscillospiraceae bacterium
ATATCGGTAATATAATTTATGTTATTATGGCAGTTGCCGGAGGTCTTTTCATTCTTTCCGGTATGCCCAATGTAAGTATTTCCGGTCTTGCTTTTTCCATAAGCATTGTAATCCCGTTCCTTAATATGACAAGACAGTTTACGGGAAATGTCAACCAACTTACCCAGCAGATAAACGCTATTGTTATGGGTACTGCGGGTGCTGACCGAATTTTTGAGCTTATGGATGAAAAAGCCGAAGCGGACAACGGTTATGTTACGCTTGTAAATGCTGTTATCGACGAGAACGGCAACATAATCGAAAGCAAAAAGCATACGGGCGCTTGGGCATGGAAACATCCTCATCATGACGGAACAACAACCTACACTCCCCTTTGCGGTGATGTTCGTATGTTTGATGTTGACTTTGGATACGAGGAAAATAAGCCCGTTCTTCACGAAGTCAGCGTATATGCAAAGCCCGGTCAGAAAGTTGCCTTTGTAGGCGCAACAGGCGCAGGAAAGACAACCATTACCAACCTTATAAATCGTTTTTATGATATTGCCGACGGAAAAATCCGATATGACGGTATCAATATTAACAAAATCAAGAAATCGGATCTCCGCCGTTCTTTAGGTATTGTCCTTCAGGAAACCAACTTATTTACCGGAACTGTTATGGATAATATCCGATACGGCAATTTGGAAGCTACCGACGAGGAATGTATACAAGCCGCAACGCTTGCGGGAGCTGATGATTTCATAACCCGACTTCCTCAAGGTTACGAAACCGAGCTTTCAAACAACGGTTCAAATCTTTCTCAAGGTCAGCGCCAGCTTATTGCGATTGCAAGAGCGGCAGTTGCCGACCCGCCGGTTATGATTATGGACGAGGCAACCTCCTCCATAGATACACGAACCGAAGCAATTGTTCAAAGAGGTATGGATCGTCTTATGAAAGGCAGAACAGTATTCGTTATTGCGCACCGTCTTTCAACCGTTCGAAACTCTGATGTAATTATGGTTTTGGAACAGGGCAGAATAATCGAGCGAGGCAGTCACGATGAGCTTATTGCCCAAAAGGGTAAATATTACCAGCTCTATACGGGAGCCTTTGAATTGCAATAAAATACAAATAAATCCCTCCGAAAAATTTCGGAGGGATTTTATCTTTACGAAAAAGGCGGAAAGCTTGCAACACACTAGCTTTCCGCCTTTATTACTTACAAATCAAAAGAACTTTGATACATAGCCCTGAACCCACACAATAAATAAGATAATGGGAAGAATGTATTTACAGTAAAATCTAAGCGAGCTCGGGAACTTAGCGCCTCTGCCCGTATTTGCCTCGGCAATAAAGCCCAGCCGCCTTTGCCCCATGTGCAAAACAGCACATAAACCAAAGAACCCAGCGGCAAAATATTATTGCTTATTATAAAGTCCTCCAAGTCCAAAATGGTACTACCCTCTCCCAAAGGCTGAACCTGAGACAAAAGATTAAATCCCAAAGCGCACGGAAGCGACAAAAGAATTACGGCAATGACATTTACCAAGCATGACTTGCGTCTGCTCCAACCCCAAAGGTCTACTCCGAAGGAAATAATATTTTCAAAAACGGCTATAACAGTTGATAATGCCGCAAAAATCATAAATACGAAGAAGAGCACTCCCCATATTCTTCCGCCCGGCATTGAATTGAAAATATTCGGAACAACTTTAAAAATCAAACCCGGGCCCTCCGTCGGCGAAAGTCCGTATGCAAAGCAAGAAGGAATAATAATCAAGCCTGCAGTAAACGCAACAAAGGTATCCAAAGCTGCAATTGATACCGCCTCTCCCAAAAGCCTGCGCTCTTTGCCGATATAACTTCCGAAAATTGCCATTGACCCCATACCGATTGAAAGAGTGAAAAAAGCCTGTCCGAGAGCGGCAAAAACTACTGTTCCCACTCCGTTTTCAGCCATTTTACCAAAATTGGGAATAAGATAATACTTAAGCCCCTCGCCCGCACCGGGTAAGGTAACGGCACGGATTGCCAAAACAGCAATAATTCCCAAAAGCGCAAGCATCATACCCTTTGTTATTTTTTCAACACCCTTTTTAAGTCCCAAAGAGCAAATCAAAAATCCCAGCACAACGGTTAATATCATAAAACCCACAACCGCATAAGGATTGCCCGTCATAACTCCGAACTGAACCGAAATCTGCTCCGCTGTCTGTCCGACGAAATCGCCCTTCGCCATTTTAACAAAATACGCAAACATCCAGCCTGTAATGGTTGTGTAGAACATCATAAGAAGATAGTTACCTGCCATTCCCACCCAGCCGAAATGATGCCATTTTTTGCCCTTAGGCTCCAAAACACGAAAAGAATCCGCTATACTTTTTTGACTGGCTCTGCCGACAGAAAATTCCATAGTCATAATCGGAAGTCCAAAAATCAACAAAAATATCAAGTAAATCAATATAAATGCCGCACCACCGTACTGTCCCACGATATAAGGGAAACGCCACACATTACCAAGCCCTATGGCACATCCTGCCGAAATCAGTATGAAACCAAGTCTTGAACCAAATTTTTCTCTTTCCATAACTCTACCTCTGTTTTTTAATAATAAAATGCGGCAAGCCCAAAGGCTTGCCGCAATATGGTGGAGATAAAGAG
>CAZTEA010000201.1:0-2642 GCA_964612315.1 uncultured Oscillospiraceae bacterium
GATTATTTATTTTATGAGTAAGCTTCCGTTTTACAATCTTCTGCCCTTCCCGCTATCCTCTGCAGCTATTGCTTTGGTTTCATACGGGTTTGTTTTTGCGGCAGAAAAAAATTGCGGTAAAAAATTAAGTCCTTATTTGGGAATGAGATAAAATTTTTCTGACAAATTTCGTCAAAATTTACGAAAAGCCTTGATATACAAGGCTTTTCGGCTTTTTAACGAAACACAATATATTGTATTTTGCTATTGACAACCACCAATATATATGGTATTATCATATATAGATGATTAAAATGGCATCATATCGGAGTGCAAATAAAGATTTTTAGGGAAAGGGGATAAAGAAAATGAAGGTTATTAAAAGAGACGGAACCACCGCTGATTTTGATCGCAGTAAAATTGCCGTTGCCATACGCAAGGCGAACGATGCGGTTGAACCCGAGGACAGGGTTTCTGAGGAAAAAATTGAAGAAATTGTTACATATATAGAGGGTAAGCACAGACCCAGACTTTTGGTTGAAGATATACAGGATATTGTTGAATATAAGCTTATGGAGGCTGATAAATTCGAGCTTGCCAAAACTTATATTATTTATCGTTACACAAGAGCCCTTGTGCGTAAGGCGAACACAACGGATGATTCCATTTTAAGCCTTATAAGAAATGTCAACAAAGAGGTTATGGAGGAAAATTCCAACAAAAATGCTGTTATGGCAGCAACACAGCGTGATCTTATTGCCGGGGAGGTTTCAAAGGATTTAACAAAGAGAGTGCTTCTTCCCGAGCATATATCAAAGGCGCACGATGAGGGCGCAATTCACTTCCATGATGCGGATTATTTTCTTCAGCCCATTTTTAACTGTTGTCTTATAAATATTGGGGATATGCTTGACAACGGCACGGTTATGAACGGTAAACTTATTGAATCTCCGAAAAGCTTTCAGGTTGCCTGCACGGTTATGACACAGATTATTGCATCTGTTGCAAGCTGTCAGTATGGCGGTCAGTCGGTTGATATAAGCCATTTGGGAAAATATCTTCGCAAGAGCTATGAAAAGTTTAAAAATCAGCTTATAGAGAATGCCGAGGGTGCAATTTCGGAGGAAACTGTCGAGAAAATTGCAAAGGCAAGACTAAGAGACGAATTGCGTTCGGGTGTTCAAACAATTCAGTATCAAATTAACACCCTTATGACCACAAACGGACAGTCTCCCTTTGTTACAATCTTTATGTATCTTCGTGATAATGATGAATATATTGAAGAAAATGCAATGATTATCGAAGAGATATTAAGACAGCGCTATGAGGGAATTAAGAACGAAATGGGAGTTTATATTACTCCCGCATTCCCGAAGCTTATTTATGTTTTGGACGAAAATAACTGCTTAAAAGGCGGTAAATACGATTATATTACAAAGCTTGCGGTTAAGTGCTCTTCAAAGCGTTTGTATCCCGACTATATTTCAGCAAAGAAAATGCGTGAAAATTACGAAGGCAATGTATTTTCGCCTATGGGCTGCCGTTCATTCCTTTCAACTTGGAAAGATAAAAACGGTGAATATAAATTCGAAGGAAGATTTAACCAGGGCGTTGTAAGCATCAATTTGCCTCAAATCGGAATTTTGGCAAAGGGCGACGAGGAAGCTTTTTGGAAGCTTCTGGACGAGAGATTGGCGCTTTGTTTTGAAGCTCTTATGTGCCGTCACCGTTCGCTTGAGGGGGTTGTTTCCGATACAAGCCCGGTTCATTGGCAGTACGGGGCTATTGCAAGATTGGAAAAGGGCGAAACCATTGATAAATATTTGCATGACGGTTATTCGACGATTTCTTTGGGATATATCGGTCTTTATGAATGCACAAAACTTATGCGTGGTGTAAGCCATACCGACGAGGGCGGAAAAGAATTTGCCCTGAAGCTTATGAGATATTTGCGTTCTACCTGTGATAAGTGGAAAGCCGAAACCGGTTTGGGTTTCGGTCTTTACGGAACGCCGGCTGAATCTCTTTGCTATAGATTTGCAAGAATCGATAAAGAACGCTTTGGCACAATTAAGGATGTTACGGATAAAGGCTATTACACCAATTCGTATCATGTTGATGTCCGTGAAGATATTGACGCATTTTCAAAGTTTGACTTTGAAAGCCAGTTCCAGAAAATTTCGTCTGGCGGTGCGATTTCTTATGTGGAAATTCCCAATATGCGCCACAACCTTACGGCGATGGAGGATGTTGTTAAGTTTATTTACGACAATATTCAATATGCCGAATTTAACACCAAAAGCGATTACTGCCATGTTTGCGGATATGACGGTGAAATTATTATAAACGACAATGATGAATGGGAATGTCCCGCTTGCGGAAACAAAGATCAAAAGAAGATGAATGTAACACGCCGTACCTGCGGTTACTTGGGTGAAAATTTCTGGAATGTGGGCAAAACCAAGGAAATTAAAGCGAGAGTGCTTCATCTTTAATTAAGGAGGCAGACGAAATGAATTTTGCAACCATAAAAACTCATGATGTTGCCAACGGTCCCGGAGTTCGAGTTTCTCTTTTTGTAAGCGGCTGCACTCACGGGTGCAAAGGATGCTTTAATTCGGAGGCGTGGGATTTTAATTACGGCGAGCCGTTCACCAAGGAGA
>CAZTEA010000202.1:0-2583 GCA_964612315.1 uncultured Oscillospiraceae bacterium
TTCGAATTTTTCTTTATATTCCTTTTCAAAGATTTCGTTGAAAATATCTTTAAAACGGTGGTCGTATTTTTTGGAAATGGTATCCTTTGTGGCAAACCACAAATCCTGCTTTGTGTCAAGAGCAAAATTGAAACAACTTCTTGCAAAGCTCTCTATGGATTTGTCGATATTGTGAAGTCCCTGAATTATACCGTCGCTTCCGTTAAATTCATGAATTAAAGCTCTGGTTTCGTTGCCGTCTTTATCGGTGCAAACGAGCTCACATTTCGAGCCGTTTGGCACTTGCATTTCGACATTTTTGTAAACGTCGCCGTATGCGTGTCTTGCGATTGTGATAGGTTTTGTCCAGGTCGGGATAAAGGGTGTTATGCCTTTAACGATAATCGGAGTTCTGAAAACAGTTCCGTCGAGAATCGCTCTGATTGTGCCGTTGGGCGACTTCCACATTTCTTTAAGGTCGTATTCGGTCATACGAGCGGCGTTTGGTGTAATTGTTGCGCACTTAACGGCAACACCGTATTTTTTTGTTGCTTCGGCGCTGTCAAATGTAACTTGGTCGCAGGTTTCGTTTCTGTGTTCCAAGCCTAAATCGTAATATTCTGTTTTTAAATCAATGTAAGGCGTTAAAAGGATATCCTTTATCATCTTCCATATAATTCGTGTCATTTCGTCCCCGTCCATCTCAACGAGAGGGGTAACCATTTTAATTTTTTCCATATTTATTCTCCTTTTGTATTACCATTTTCCGGATATGTTATGAAAGGTTGTTCCAATAAACCCGATTTGCTTGAAATCTTCCATATTATGACGGATAATATAGTCTATGTAAGACATAACCATCTTTGCGGTGAGCATATAACCCATAGGGTTCATATGCGTTCCGAGAAAGAATTTTTCCTGAAAATCTTCGTCGTACGGCGGGCCGTATTTGCGAATGTCGATTACATATGTAAAATCGAACATCTGTGCAAAGTGGCGAATAATTTCGGCGTGCTTTTCGGCAAGCTCCTGAAATTTTTCGCCTCGGTCGGCTTTGGGGATTGTCATGAGAAAAATTCTGCATTTCGGCTCTATTTGGCGAAGCTTTTGAATGATTTTGGCGTAGTTTCCGACAAAGGTGTCTTTATTGTTATTATAATCCTTTAAGTCGATATCCTCCAAATCACCGAATTTGTCGTTGCCGGATAAAATTCCGTTAATATCGTTAACGCCGAGAGCGATAATGTTTGCTTGACAAATATTTGTCGCTCCGGTTTGCTCTTTCCACCAAAATCCGTTCATATCGGCAAAGGTGTGATAAGCTTTTGCGGTTAATCCGCCACGGGAAAAATTGTAGACCAAAGAGCCGGTCTGTCTTGCCATATACTGTCCCCATGATTGGTCAAAATTGTCGCAGCCACCCTTTCTGCCGTCTTGAGTATGATATTCGTATTCGCCGGAGGAAAGACTGTCGCCTATACAGCGGATTGTACGGAAAATTCCGCACAATCCGCCGTCCTCAACTAAATTATCAAGGGGTTTTTCGTTCTCATCAAACATTTTTTTCCAATCCATTTAAAATCTCCTCAGATATTTGCTTTGGTGTAGCTTAAAAGTCCGCCTGCCAAAATAATAGCCTTTGTACGATCGGTAAGCTCGCACTTGCAAATGATTTTGTCGCCGGTTGTCTTATTTAAAAGAACAATATCGTTGCCGCATTTAACCGCTTCGGTAAGATTTTCGATAAGAAGATCGTCGCCCTCGCTGATTTTGTCGTAATCGCTTTCATTGGCGAAAGTGAGGGGAAGGATACCGGCGTTAATCAAATTTGCACGGTGAATTCTTGCAAAGGATTTGGTAAGCACCGCCTTAACACCCAAATGAAGGGGGGCTAAAGCTGCGTGTTCACGGGATGAGCCCTGCCCGTAATTTGCGCCGCCGACAATTATGCTCTTTTTAAGACTTTCCGCTCTTTCGGGGAATTTTTCATCGCAAACGGTGAAGCAATGCTTTGAAATTGCGGGAATATTCGAACGGAGGGGAAGAATTTTTGCCCCTGCCGGCATAATGTGGTCGGTGGTAATGTTATCGCCCACTTTAAGGGAGCATTTGCAGTCGATGGTATCATCAAGAGGCTCTGTTTTAGGGAACGGCTTAATGTTCGGTCCTCTTAAAATTTCAACACATTTCGCCTCTTCTTCGGTTGCGGGAGTAACAACCATATTGTCGTTAATGACAAACTCCTCGGGAAGGTCGATTTTCGGCATTTCACCGAGAGTTCTTGGGTCGGTAAGCACACCTGCGACAGCGGAGGCTGCGGCAACTTCGGGAGATACCAAGTAAATCTGACCGTCCTTTGTGCCGGAGCGGCCTTCAAAGTTTCTGTTAAATGTGCGAAGGGAAATACCCTTGGAATTTGGAGACTGTCCCATACCGATACAAGGACCGCAAGCACTTTCGAGAATTCTTGCGCCCGCATCGATTAAATCGGAAAGAGCTCCGCATTGAGCAAGCATATTCAAAACCTGCTTTGAACCCGGTGCAATCGAAAGAGATACATCGGGATGAACGGTTTTTCCTTTCAAAATATATGCAACCTTAAGC
>CAZTEA010000203.1:0-2575 GCA_964612315.1 uncultured Oscillospiraceae bacterium
CTGTCGGAAATACACCAATAACAGTAAACAAAACAGCAAAAACAGTAAATAAACTCACTACTCTTTTCATAAAAATTCTCCTTTACTTGATTATTTATATGTAAATTTTTTATTTTTTGCAAAGAGCAATCAGGTCATCCAATTGAGCTGTCGCAAGACACACATAAGCATCTCCTGCACTATAATAAATTCTGACTTCATCATTATCATCTAAAATCATTGCACATGGGAAAAGTGCATTGTCTCTATATCCGTCGTGAAGTTCAAAATCCAAATCCGGTACCATAAGCGGCTTATCGTAAATTCCGACAATTTTCGAAGGATCTTCAAGATCCAAAAGCATAATACCTATATAATATTCTTTCTCCCATTTGTCTTCCCAGCCGTTTTTACCGGCACCTTCATTATTTATAACCGAATGGAAAATTGTCAACCATCCGTCTTTAGTCTTTATCGGAGGAGCTCCCGGACCGATTTTATCATTGCAAAACTCAACAGATTCCCCATCCAATATAAGTTTTGAATTTCCCCAATGAACCATATCCGGAGATTCAGACATCCAAATATCAAATTTGCTTTCTTTCCAACCTACTCCGTAAACAGGCATAGGTCTTTCAAGACGAACATACTTTCCGTTAATTTTTTCAGGGAACAAAGCCATATTTCGGTTATCCGGAACACTAATTGATAAGACTTCGAATTTCTCAAAATCTTCAGTCTTCGCTATACCGCCTCTTACACCGTGCTGAGTATCGGTAGCAAAACAAACATAATACTCTCCGTCAATAACCGTAAGTCTCGGGTCATACGCTCTTTTAATGTCAGCATCGCTAAGTTCAAAACACGGCTTTGGTGCAACATTCCAATGGATTCCATCATCGCTGGTTGCAAGCCCTATGTTAGTTCCGTCCAAACGCTGCTCTTCAAAAGAACCGTAATCATTTCGAAACATCATCGTGTATTTTCCGTTTTCTTTAATCACGCCTGCATTAAAAGTTAAAGCAGAAGCATAAGGAACATCCTTATAAGAAAGAACCGGTGTTGGGCGTTTTTTGATTACTTCACTTGTTGTGTATTTTGACATATTACACTACTCCTTTTTTCATAACTATAATATTATTCTATTCTGATTATAACACGAACAATCTCTTTTTGTCTTGTTGTATTTTTTTCAAAATATGTCAAAATCTACACTTATTAAAAATCAGCACATTTTTTCTTTACAAAAAAAATTTTTTGTGTTATATTAAAGTTGTAAGTTAAAAAAAGCAGTTGTGAGGTGACCAAATAATGAAAAAGATAAAACAATTTGAAAATACAACAAAGGTTGTTGACCTCGTTGCGCCCAATATTTATGTTACCCACAGAACTCGTTCCGAAAGTTATCCGCTTCATATGCATACATTCTTCGAAATAGAATTTTTTATAAGCGGAAGCGCTGAAAATATTATAAACGGTATTTCTCATCAAATAGAACCCGGAAGCATTTATATCTATACTCCATCGGTTTTTCACGAAATTGTTAATGTTACCGAAACTTTGGAATACTATTACCTTGGTTTTGACGAAAATATGTTCGCAACTTGTAACGGAGTTGTTGAATTACTTGATAATTTACCATATGTATCCAATATTCCGTTCGAATCCGATAATTTCAATAAACTGTTGTCGATTTTCAAAATTTTGGATGATGAATATCAAAATGACAACCCAAGAAAAGATGCTTTTCTTTCACATACGCTGGATGTGTTTTTCTTAATAATATGGCGTTTGATGTCTTTGGACAATGCAATATCAACTAAAGCAAATACAATTGCATCTTCGGCACTTTACTATATTCAAAAAAACTTCAAGTCTCAAATAACACTTGGTGATATAGCGGAATATTCTCATTGTTCCGAGAATTATTTAAGTTCTCTTTTTCACCGAACATACAATAAGAGCATAAACAGCTATATAAACGATTTAAGGCTTACTTATGCTCACCATATTTTACTTATAGAGCCTAATGTTTCTTTGACCGAACTGTGCTACAATATCGGATATAAATCTTATTCTCATTTCTCACATCGATTCAAAGAAAAATTCGGGGTTTCTCCAAAAAAGATTGCAAAAACCCAAACAAATTTAAAATAATAAAAAACGCAAGTACTCTATTTCTAAGTACTTGCGTTTTTTTATATCGTAATAACTTTAACATCTTTGTCCTGAAATTTTTCCATCCATTTTTCGCTCGGTTTATAATCTGAAATAAAATAATTGATTTTTGAGAACGGGGTTAATTTTACAAAGCCCACACGACCCACCTTCGATTTATCGCATATATAGTATCGCTCTGTGGAATTTTCAATCATTTTTTGCTTGATAGCACATTCGTGTTCATTGCTTTCCAAAACCCAAGTATCTTCTTCCATTACACCTTTGCTACTGAAAAACATTTTATTGGCAAAATAGTTATTTTTTATGATATCCTCTGCCAAACTGCCCACAAAAGACTGATTTTGACTTAACAGTCCACCGATTCCGATAACCTTTATGTCTTTTTGTCCCGAAAGCTCATTTATAACTCTTACGG
>CAZTEA010000204.1:0-2556 GCA_964612315.1 uncultured Oscillospiraceae bacterium
GCCTGTTTCAATACCGGAAGCATATCCGGAGTTTTTGCAAGACTTTCTTCGCCTTTATTGAAAAGAGCAATCAAAAACTCGTCAGCTTCTTCAAAGTCCCCAAAGCTCTCCTCCGCAAATTCCGCCATTTGACGAATAACTGTCAAAATCGTACCTTCTGTGGGCTTCATAACCGCATCGTAAGCAGACTTTTTCGCCGAAACCGCTGCCTCTTTAATACTTTCAACATCCAAAACCTCACACGAGGCAAGACCTTTTGAAATACCTCTTATAATCTGCGAAAGAATAACGCCCGAATTTCCTCTGGCATTTCTGAGTGCCGCTTTCGAAAGAGCCGACACAATACTGTCACAGCCACCCTCAATTCCTTCCACGCTGCTCCACGCACCGCTGAAAGTCATACTCATATTTGTTCCCGTATCACCGTCCGGAACAGGGAAAATATTAAGGTCATTGATTGACTTTTTATTATTTTTCAGATTATTTGAAGCTGACTTTATCATTAGTGCCAAAAGCTTTGAATCTATTGTTTTCATTTATGCACCTCTTACCGTTTTACTCTCGGACACCTTCGACATTAACTATAACCTTGCCGATAGTCATACCGATAGCACGCTCAACCTGATACTTAACGCTGCTTTGAATGGTCTCGCCTATGCTGCGAATATTAACGCCGTATCCGATTATAATGTAAAGATAAATATTGATTTGTCCTTCCTCAACCTTTACCTTTATGCCCTTATCCATATTTTCCATTTTAAGCAGTCTCGCAACACCGTCTCTGCCATTTTTCATAGCCATTCCAACAACACCGTAGCACGATGTGGTTGCATATCCGGCAAGCTTTGCAATGACCGAATTACAAATTCTCACTTTGCCTCTTTCATTCTTTTTGATTGCTGCCATAAGATATCCTGCCCTTCTGTTTTATATACTTATAAAATATTATACTTAATACCCTACTGAATATAATACCCTATTTTTATAATTTGGTCAAGTATTTTATGAAAATATCCTTACTTTCCCTCTGCAAGAGAGCCGTAACCGGGCTTTACATACAGCGTTTCCCGTTTCCCGACAATTTCAGGTTCATAGACATCTTTTTCCCAGTTTTCGGGGGCATAATCCTCGATTGCAACGGAAAAATGTTCTTCACTTCTGCCTGTAACCTTAACCGCCGTTTCCAAGAGAGCCTTTGAAAGCTCCTCCTTTTGTTCGTCGGTTCTTCCCTGATACATTTTTACAACTATATGTGGCATAATTTAGTCCTCCTTAAATTCTATATTTTCCAGCTGTGCTCTAAGACTGATTCTGAATGACTCGATATATTCTTGTCGAAGTTGCGCCTGCTCCTCTTTTTCTTTCGGAGTAAGCCCGATTTCCCGTGACTTCTTTGCCAAAAAATTTATTCGCTCAATTTTACTTTTTTCCATCAAATTCACCTTTCACAATCGGTTTCAATTTTATTCCGTATTTCTTGTAAAAATACTCTTTGTTCATCTTCTTATGTCCGACAACTTTCGAAATCTCGGACTGTTGGCACAAAACCTTTCCGTCAAAATCTCGGTTTTCAAAAATTTTTTCAATTTTTTTGCGCCACATTAGGCTTTCGGCGATTTCTCCGAACGCCGGATGATACGGCCCCTTAACCACCGCACCGTTTTGAAGTTCTTCGCTGTCATGCAAACCCACTCTTAAAACAGTTACGCCCGCAGTTTCGAAAAGTTCCAAAGCTTCCGCCGCAACGACTGCCGCTTTTTCAACGGAATACGGTTCATAAGGCATTTTTTCCAACGCCGTCCCCTTAAGAATAAGGGTCGGATAAATTCTGGTGGAATTTGGCTGTAAGCCGATAATATCTTTCACCGTTTTTATATCCTTCTTCTCGTCGGAGCCCGCCATCCCCAGCATCATCTGAAGACCCAAGCCAATGCCCCGTCCTTTAATCAGCGCCGCCGCCCTTTCGGTATCCGCAAAAGTATGTCCCCTCCGATTTATTTTCAAAACCTCATCATCCGAGCTTTGCGCACCGAGTTCAATCTACGTAACATTGTATTTTTCCAGTAAATCCAAAACCTCATCGGAAATATAGTCAGGACGGGTTGAAAGCCTGATTCCGCAAATTCGGTCCAAAAATTTATTTGCCCGTTTTAAAAATTCCTCTTGCAAATCAGAGTCAATTCCCGTAAAGCTTCCGCCGAAAAATGCAACCTCGACCAGACCATCTTGTTTGATGGAAAGAAGGTATCTTTCTATTATTTTCTCTACATCGTCGGGTGTAACATCTGAATTTTTGCCCGTTATTTTTTTCTGATTGCAAAAAGCACAATCGTGCGGACACCCAAGATGCGGAATAAAAATCGGAAGATTATACTTTCTCATTTTCCCTTTTCCTCCGAGTCTTCAGCAGCGCTTCTTTTGCCGCCATTTGCTCGGCGGATTTCAAATTATGCCCTACTCCCTCGCCCATTAAAACTCCGCTTACAAAAACATTTACGGTAAATTTCGGGTTGTGGTCCGGGCCGGTTCGCTGTTTCAATCGGTAAACAATCATAC
>CAZTEA010000205.1:0-2554 GCA_964612315.1 uncultured Oscillospiraceae bacterium
CCCCTTGGATATCTTATGGCAACAGGACCATCGCATTCATTAACGGCATATTCAAGCATATTCTGAAGTTCTTCCTTGCAAGAGGGCGCCATAATCGTAAAATTCGGCAAATGAGACAAATATGAAAAATCATAAACGCCCTGATGTGTTTCGCCGTCTCTTCCCACAATTCCCGCACGGTCAAGAGCAAAAACGCAATGCAGGTTTTGAAGTGCCACATCGTGAAGCAGTTGATCGTAGCCTCTTTGCAGAAAAGTCGAATAAACGGCAAAAACGGGAACTATTCCCTTTATTGAAAGACCTGCCGCAAAAGTTACGGCGTGTTGTTCCGCAATTCCCACATCGAAAAATCTGTCGGGATAGAGCTTTGAAAAATCTGTCATTCCCGTACCATCGGGCATTGCCGCCGTTATTCCCACAACTTTTTTGTTGTTTTTCGCTAGCTTTATCAAAGCCTCTCCGAACACATCGGAATAGCTTCGAACAGGCGTTGCCGAAACCTCACCGGTTTTCTTGTTGAACGGAGCAATCCCATGGAAAATTTCCGGATGCTTTTCCGCCGGGGCATACCCCTTACCTTTTACGGTTTTTATATGAATAACCGTAAGTTCTCCGGTTTTTTGAGCTTCCCTTATCAATCTTTCTATTTCTTCTTCGTTATGCCCGTCGGCGGGTCCCATATATCTTATACCCAAGCTCTCGAAAATTCCGTCTTTTATATACATTCTTTTCAGCGCTTTTTTTGTTTTTGAAAAAAGCGACTGAATCGGTTCACCGACAACGGGAATTTTCTTAACCGTTCGCTTAACAACACTTTTAAAACGAAAATATTCGGGACTTATTCTTATTCTGTTGAATTGTCTTGATAAAAGCCCTACGCTGGGCGATATTGCAATTCCGTTATCGTTTAAAATAATAATCATCGGAATTTTAAGACTTCCGGCATGATTTAACGCTTCATAAGCCATACCGCCCGTCATGGCACCGTCTCCGATAACAGCCACAACCGTTCCCGATTTTTCCATAATTTTATTTGCGGTCGCTATTCCCAGCGCCGCCGAAATTGATGTGGAGCTGTGTCCCGTATTAAACGCATCGGTTTCACTTTCGCTTGTTTTCGGAAAGCCCGCAAGACCGTCCTCAAGGCGGAGAGTGTCAAACAAATCTTTTCTACCGGTTAATATTTTATGAACATAAGACTGATGTCCCACATCCCAAACGATTCTGTCCTTACTCATATCCAAAGTGCGATGCAAAGCAACCGTAAGCTCAACCGCACCCAAATTAGACGCAAGATGTCCTCCGTTCTTTGACACCTTTTCAACCAAAAATTCTCTTATTTCCCGACAAAGAGACGAAATTTCGTCATAATTCAGTTTTTTAACATCATCCGATGAGTTTATTCTGTCAAGTATATTCTCCATATCATTTTCTCTTTCTTGTCTTTTTGGACGGTTTTCTCCAAATTCCAAAAAAATACAATATAACTGCCACTTTATAAACTATTCTGTTGCTGAATTTTATAGCAATATTTTTTCCGAAGGCTTTCCCGCCAACGGTAAGTGCTGCAACCAGCCCTGTAATAAACAAGCTTACTATAACATTATCCAACGATATTCCCATGGATAAAACCGAAGCAACAACCGCCGCCGAAGCACTTCCGCTTATTATACCGCATATATCACCGATAACATCGTTGCAAAAGTTTGAAACTCGGCTTCGTTCCTTAATAAGCCTTATTGCCGTGGACGACCCCTTAACTTTTTTTATAGCCATTGAATTAAAAGGCGCTTCGTCAGCCGTTGTAACAGCCATACCTATAATGTCAAATATAATGCCGAGAAAAATTATGGCAACCAAAATTGCAACCGCAACCGCAAGATTAGCTTTTTCCATAATCCCCGTGGATAAAACCGTAAAAATCATAGAAAGTGAGAATGTGATAATAAGCGTAATCACAATCCAATGATAATCCGGCTTTGAATTACCGTTTCCCGCCTTTAATTTAACCTTTTTCTTTCGCCCATCGCTATCCATAAATTTTCTCCTTAAAATTGAAAAGGGTAGCATATATAGTAAATTTTGCGCCTTAGGTCAGGTTGGATTTCCCAAAGATATACCGATTTGTTGCCAAAAGGGCCGTTCCCGTTTAAATATCTTTATCCGAAGTTACCTGTCAGATTACCTGATTGCCACTTAGTACGCACCTTAATCCTATATATGCCTCATTACGACCAGTCTAGGAGTTTTCCTCCACAATCCCATACAATTCTTAGACTCTTTTGCAACTATGGTTTCAAGCAGCAATAACACGGCTTTTTTGGCCTAAAAAGCCGTATCCGATCCATTATCCACCATAACCACTCAAGTCAGGCTACGCTGTCCACAGCACGATTTTACCGCACCGCAAAACAGGTTTCATCCTAATCCGTACAACTGCAGCACCAAAACAATGCAATGATATCTGCAGAGCACGGTCATAGGTCTCCACGGAAAAGGGGTCAACGCCCACATGCCATTGCGGATCGCCCCTAAGCCTTAACTCCCAGCACAC
>CAZTEA010000206.1:0-2547 GCA_964612315.1 uncultured Oscillospiraceae bacterium
AGCAGCAGGAAAGCAGACTAATACAATATGTTTGAACTTGGTTGCAACATGAAGAGTTTTTTGAGGATTATCCCGAAAATCGGCTTTTGCGGCAACCGCCATTTTGCATTTACCTATATTAAGGTCTGAAAGCTCGTAAACATCAGGTTCATATTCCATAAGAATATCGCTTCCGGCAACGCCGATATCGGCAGCCCCTCGCTCCACATAAATTGCCACATCGGATGGCTTAACCCAGAAATAGCGTAAAGAAAGCTCCGAGTTTTCGAATATAAGTTTTCGATTGTTTTCTTTTATGGAAGGGCAGGGAAATCCTGCCTTTTCGAACATTGAATAAACTTTTTCACCGAGTCTTCCTTTTGGAAGAGCTATATTAAGCATTGTTTTCACAAACGGCACCCCCTTTTTTGTCCAAGGTTATTATTTGATTGAATTTAAGCGTGTTCGGTACGGTTTTTCGTGCAATAACGCTTTTTCCTTTGCCTAAAATTTCTTCCACAGTCGACGAAATTTCGGAAAGGTCGGTATCATCGTTGTAAATTATAACGGTATCCACATCGAAGCTGTGTTCATTTTCGTCGAATCTTTCCAACATATCAAGGTAAACGGCAAAACCGATTGCGCCGGATTTTTTACCCATTTTCTTCATAAGATGGTCATATTGTCCTCCGGAGAGAATTCCTGTAGGAATACCGTTTATAAATCCTTTGAAAACAATACCGCTGTAATAATTCATGTCGTTTAAAACCGAAAAATCAATACGGATTTTATCTTTATACCCCTTTTGCTCCAATGCGGAAACAATTTTAATCAGCTGGGTAACTGCCAAAGGCTTTTCGTTCGGAAAAATTTCGTTAAGAATGGGAAGAACCTTGTCTGAATTTCCGTAGGTTAAAATAAGTTTTTCAAGAACATTGCCTTTTTCACCGCAGATTGAGGAAATTTTATAATGGCTTTTATCACCGATACATTTTAAAATTCCCTGTCTTTGTGATGAAGTAACATCCAATGCGTTTATTACCTCGGAAATAATTCCAAGGTGAGAAATATCCAAAACAAAATCATCGGAAATGCTTTTAAGGCTTTCAAGCGCCAAGGACAAAACTTCAAAAATACAGTAATCATCTGTTGCGCCGATGCATTCAAGACCTACCTGCATAATTTCCTTAAAGGCATAAGAGCCTTTTGAAACACGGTAAACATTTTCGTTATAGTAAACTTTTTGCAGAGAAGTTTTATCATCATCGCTGTTTTTTATAATGGAAAGAGTAACATCGGGTTTAAGAGCCATCAGCTTTCCGTTGGTGTCCGTAAAGGTGATAATGTTATCGGACACCAAAAAGTCCTTGTTGCGGACATAAAGGTCATATTCTTCAAACTTGCTCATTTTATATTGACTGTATCCGTATTTTTCATATAAGGAACGAAGAACAAAAATTGCCTTTTCGTCATTTCTTAAAATTGATTCGGTATTCACTTAGTTGCCCTCCTTTAGTTTTTTTAGTGCATTGCGGTAACCATCGCTGCCGTAATTTAAACATTTGTTTACTCGACTTATTGTAGCGGTGCTTGCACCTGTTTCTTTTGAAATTTCCTGATAGCTTTTTCCGCTGTCAAGCATTTTTGCAACTATCATTCGCTGAGACATATCCATAATTTCTTTGATGGTACAGATATCTTCGAAAAAGTCATAACATTCATCAATTGTGCTTAGGTTAAGAACTGCCGTAAACAGCTGGTCCGTAGCTTCGTTATGAAGTTTGGTCATAATTAAAATTCTCCCTTTCAATTTGTCACTTTATCATTTTAACACGCTAAAGTGATAAAGTCAATAGATTTCTTTAAAAAAAGTAAAAATTTTTATATTCGGCGGTAAAAATAAAAAGTGCATCGAAAAGAATCGATACACTAAAATTTGTTAATGCTTTGTCCTATATAAAAATGAAGTCTTTCAAAAATGTTTGATTACGAGTTTATAAGCTGTAAAAAAGCCTGCGCAGCCAAAGAGAGCGGTGTATTGCGAAGATGTGCGTAGCCGATATGCCGAGGGGGCAGAGGCGGAGTGAGCGGAAGCTTGCGAATTGTTCCGAGATTAAGGCTATCTTTGGAAAATTCTTCTATAACACAGGATATTCCAAGGTGTATGGAGGCGAATTTGATAAGCAAATCATGCGCCGCCATTTCGATTTGAGGTTTAAGAGTTATACCTTTTTTGTTAAAATTGTCAGCTACATAACGGCGAGATACCGAATTTGTTTCAAGAAGTATCAAGGATTCTTGAGCAATATCTTCCCAAGTGTAGTTGTCTTTCATCGGATGCTCCGACCCGCACACGAAGATATCGTGTATTTCAAGACAGGGAGTGATACATAATTCGTTATCCTCGGCAGGTAGGTTAACAAAAGCCAATTCGGCATTGCCGCCTTTTACGCATTCAAGCATATGAGATGAATAGGAGTTTGCCATTTCAATTCTGATGTTGGGGTATAGAGCGTGAAAGCGCTCCAGATAGGGCAGAAGATATTGGCTTGTTATGGTATCGCCGGC
>CAZTEA010000207.1:0-2547 GCA_964612315.1 uncultured Oscillospiraceae bacterium
GCATGTATGTGGTAGGAATTACTTCAACGATTTTAATTATTTTAGTGCAAATTTTCCTGCATAAAAATTTTAGTTGGCTTAAATCGGCAAAATCAAAAAAGCTTGTTGTTTATGATGTTAATCGGCCGGGGTTTCAAAGCTATATGACTCATGAACTTGAGCAGCGGGGCGTATCGGTTTATGATGTGTCGATTAAAAAGAAAGCTGAAAACAGTACGTATACATTTACAATTGAAATGCCACATTCACTGAATGAGGAGGATATTATATCAAGCATTGCTTTTTGTTGCAGTATAGGTGCGGATTTATAATTCTGCAATGAATATACAGTTAATAATGCTTAGAAAAGGACTTGTGTGCTTAAAAACACATAAGTCCTTTTGATATATTAATTAAATGAGGTATAAAATAGTAAAGAGCTTGAACAAAAATATTGAATATTGAAGCCCGATATGCTATAATGATTGCATCAAAGATGAATTCATAGCGAAAAGCCTCCCTTAAGGGAGGGTTTAATAATCAGCAGTCGGTTGCTGCAAGATTTTATAATTTATAAAAGATGTGGCATCTAAACCGCACAATGATTTTATTTGATTATGGCATCGGAGGATGATGAACATGGGGTGATCATAACTTGTCTTGCAGATGTAAAAAGAAAACTGTTTGAAGAAATTTTGGGAAGAAGTATGCATCTCGATGAAAGCTACACGTGCAAAATTTTATATATGCTTTATTCGAGAGGAATAAAAGGCTCATCGTTAAAAGTCGATAAGCGGACAGTTGTGATGCTGTTGTATGCTGTAATTACATTTTGTCCGTTTATACCGTCTTATATTTCTTTTGTTTTAATTTTGTGTGCATATACACTTTATGTTTTGAATAACAGAGAATGTGAAAGAAAGTTTTCAGATTTCGATGTTTTGCTGGTATTGTTTTCCTTTGTGGTAATTTCTGTCGCTTCGGTAGGTAAGCCATTGCATGAAATAGTGACTGCCGTACTGGTATACGGCAGCTTTATAACCTTATATTTTATTGTGGTAAACATGGTTGATAGCAAGCAAAGGCTTTTTGATATTAAATTTTTATACTGTATATCGGGAGCGGTAATTGCCGTTATTCAACTTGTTCAAAACATTTTAAGCTTTGAGATGGCAGTTTTGGGTCAAATATATGTGCTTTGTGTTCCTATGGCATTGGAGCTTTTTTTTGAGACTGAAAACAAACGGGTAAAAGCGGTTTTGGTATTTATGTCCATGCTTATGCTGATTGCACTTACCATATGTTGGTCAGGCGGGTCATGGGTTTGGGCAACATTTATATTGGCATATTTTGTTGTGATAAAAAACTGGAAGCTGTTGCTAGTGGGTGGAGCGGCATTGTTGTTTATGCCGTTGATTTTACCCGGTGAGATAATTAATTTTGCACAGATAGCCGAAAATGGGATTGTGGATTACTTATTAACTCCATCTGAGGGATACCGAATTTCTGTGTTTAGAGCAGTGTCTGTTTTGTTGGATTATTATAAAAATTACCAAATTGGCGGGAAGTGGTATGCATCAGTACTGATATTTGTATGTATGATTTTTATTACGGTGTTTTTGATACGGGAAATAGTGTTTAATATGAAACAGGCACGTGCCGGTATGGTATGTGCTGTGTTGGCAGCGGTGGGCTGCGGAGTTACCGGGTTTATTTATTCTGGAATAGGAAACGATATGTGGAAAAACTATTCTGCGATGTTGGTTTTTTGGAGCTACACCTCGATATATTCGGCACAAGCTCATATGGAGATGAGAAAAGACGGCGAAATTAAAGAAAGCAAAAGCAAAAAGGCACACTTTTGTTTTATAGATATGCTACCGATATTATTGGCTGTTGCGTTTTTTCTTACGTTTTTATAAAAGGAGAAAATAAATGAGAGTATTAGGATTGGATTACGGAGATGTCAGAATAGGTATAGCGGTAAGTGATATGACGGGATTAATAGCACGCTCTGTTGGGATTATAAGCGGACGAGACGAGGAAAAGAGAATGAAAGAGCTTGATGCCTACATAAGCGAATACAATCCATCGGTTATTGTATTGGGTTATCCAATCAATATGAACGGAACGATTGGGCCGAGAGCTGAAAAGTCGATAGAATTTAGAAAGATTTTGGAAGAAAAATATGATGTTGAAGTTGTTCTTTGGGATGAAAGACTTTCGAGCATGGCTGCACATCGCACTTTGGAAGAATGTGGGGTAAGCGGCAAAAAAAGAACCGGTAAAGTAGACCCTCTTGCAGCAGTATTTATTTTACAGGGATATTTAGATAGCAGAGCATAAATGTGTTGACATCTTTGCGGAGTTGATATAAAATATAAACGTAGAGATTAAGTCTTTGATATTTAATTTGAATGAGTTGGGCTGTAAAAAGGTCCGTCTTGCAGAAAGGATTGGCGAACATGACAGAAAAAGAAAAGCAGGAAATTCCTGAAGAAAATATAATTGTTCTTTATGATGAAGAGGAACATAAGGATATTGAGTGCGAATGGCTTGACAGTGTAG
>CAZTEA010000208.1:0-2546 GCA_964612315.1 uncultured Oscillospiraceae bacterium
TTATTATCTTTGTCAATAACAACATCTTCACCGAAATCTTCATAGATTGTTTTTGCTTCTGACGCTGAAACAAACTGAAACGACATAGTACCGAGCACCATTGTAAGTGCCAATACAACTGACAAAACTTTTTTGAATGATTTCATTCATATTCCTCCTTATATTTTTAAATTTCCCGACGGGACAGCGGAATAATCTATCCCGTCGGTTAATTTTTTTACCCTTAGAATTTATTCTGCCGTGCCGTATTCGCCGGTAATTTCAATTCCTCTCGGAACGCCCTTAACCGCCGCTCTGAACATTGCACCGCCTTCATAAATACCGTCACCCAGGTTAAATTCAACAATGCGCTTTGTATTGTTGTAATCCTTTGTGCCGTCATTTCCGTTGGCTGTTAAAATCATTTGGTATTTTTTCTGTCCCGATACGATTTTTACGCTTTGGAGGAAACCATAGGTAAGTTTTTCCTCGTTCACTACCACCAATTTAACCGTATCACCCTCAGCCGCACAAAGCATACCTTCTTCGTTAAATGTAACTCTTCCGGTTATTTTGTTGTTACCGAGTTTAATGTGGCCAAGATTTGCATCTATTACCGCATTTTTAAGAGTACCGCTAATCCAAACGGTTTCACCGTCTTTAAGAACTCTTTCGGGGTAAAGACTTGCGTCAAAATCGCCCGCAATTTCATCGGGAAGCTGAGCTGCTCCGTAATTTTCGAATATCTTAATGTTATCGATTTGGTGATTTACGAAGTAGTGGTATGAGCCTGCCTGATTGTCGTTTGCCAAAACGATCTGGGAAATACCGTCAACCTCTTTTTCAAAGTTAAAGGTCTTCTCTTCGCCTCCATCTACTGATATTGTGTAGGTATTGTTTTCCAAATCAAGCACATAAGTAAAGTTTACATACTGTGTATAGCCCGGACCGCTTGTTGTGAAAGTAGTTACCGTGTTGGCATCCTCCGTATGACTGCTGCTTGCCACCGTTTTAACATAGTATCCACTATTACCCGACGCCGCCAAGCCGTCAAGGGAAAGGCGAGCAACAATTGTGCCGTTTCCGTCGGTAAATCTGATAATATCTTTATTTGTGTAGAAGTTTGAGAATCCCCAAGAGGGAGACTTGTAATCAAATGATATATAAAGCTTATCATTGTAAACCTTTGCAAAATTTATCTCTGCCTGTGCTCTTGTAACACCGTCTTGTCTGTTGTTAATATAAAGAGCGCCGTCCTTAATGCTGAAAATTGAGCCGCCCGTATAAGAGCTGTCCGTTGTTACGGAAAGGTCGTAGCTAAGTCCTGAATTTGATTCAACCACGCTGCCGTTTACCGTCGCATTTGAAAAATCTTCGCTGATGTTTAATTGACCTCTGAATTTTGCGTAAGCCGTAACATCGTCACGGAACTTAACTGTGTTCTCGTCGGTAATTTCAACGCCGTCCGCCGTGAACCAGCCCAAGAAAATTTTATTTTCGGCATTCGGAATTGTTGACGGAACTTTAACAGGTCTTCCGAAAACCTCTGTATCCTCCGCAAATTTTTCCTCACCGTTCATAAATGTAACGGTGTACTTGTTTGCATCCGGATTTTCAACCAAAACAACATTGTCGATTAAAATATCACAGTTCTTGTTTCTTACATTGTCATCGCTGAATTTAACGGATATGCAGTCTACGCCGTCAACGCCTGTAAAAGCAATGTTTTCATAAGTATTGCCGCCATAAGTTACGGAGTAAGTCTTGTTATCCATATCGATTACAAATTCAACAGTACTAAATCCAGCATCCTTTGTAATTGTACCGAATGTGTCAGCGCTGCTTCCGTTGCTGCCGTTTTTAGATGCAAGATAAACGATGCCGTCCATTGTACTTGTACCGTTCATACCTCTTACATAAACAGATGCCGCATTTTGTCCGTTTGCCTTATTACCGATTCCGAAATAGGGCTTTCCATAAACTGCAAACCAGTTAGCGTAGCCTGCATATTCCAAAGCCATATCAAAGGAAACATAAGCTTTTCCGCTCTTAACCTGCGGGAATGTAAGATAAAATTCCTTATCGCCGGCAAAAGCACCCTTGTCATAGCCTTCCAATCTTAAAGCGCCGTCCTGAATTGAAGCATAGTTATAGAAGCCCTCTGTCGCTTCAACGCCGAAACCTGAAGTTGTTGAAACAGTTTTGTTTGCCGTATCAAGGCTGAAGCCGTCACCAAAGTCTTCTCTTAAAATCGTTTCGGTTTTAAATTTTGCCGTAACGATTGTGTCGGTTGTGATTGTTCCGACATTTTCGGCAGTAACCTCTGTGCCGTCCTCTTTGAACCATCCCAAGAAAATTTTGCCCTTTTCTTCGGGAGTTGTTTCAGGGAATACCGTTTCTCTTCCCGGAAGAGCCGAAGCTGTGGCAAATACCTTGCCCTCGCTTACATAGGTAACCGTATATTTGTTATTTTCGATATCTTCAATTATTTCAAGATTATCGATTGAAAATACAACAGAATACCATCCGCCATCTGTCGTTGTTAGATAGATTGAGTTAAAGCCCGT
>CAZTEA010000209.1:0-1178 GCA_964612315.1 uncultured Oscillospiraceae bacterium
TTTCTTACCCTTACAAACACCGAGCAAAACCTTTACATAAGAGCCTTTGAAATACAGCTTTAACGGAATTATTGTATATCCGTCCTGTTGCGAAAGAACTATAAGCTTCGAAATTTCTCGCTTGTGCAAAAGTAATTTTCTTGTCCTTAAAGGGTCTTTATTGAAAATATTTCCCCGTTCGTAAGGCGAAATGTGCATACCTAAGAGAAAAGCTTCCCCGGTTTTCACGGACACATAACTGTCTTTTAAGTTGACCTTTCCCTCTCGAATTGATTTAACTTCCGTTCCGGCAAGTTCAATCCCGGCTTCGTATTCTTCTTCGACAAAATAGTCGTGATACGCTTTTTTGTTCTGCGCAATTGCGGTTCCTTTGTCCTTTGCCATAACAGGAAGTCTCCTTTCATATTTAGAATCAGTATATCATAAAATACCGCCTGTGTCAATTAAAGTATATCCAATTTAACATAATTGTAATCTTTTACAGATACGGTAGACATAATATAATTATTGTTGACTAATTATCTTTTTTTTATGTCTCGCTTCACCCACGAAAGAGGGCTCTTTTCTGCCGCCTCACGAATTTGCTCGTTATCGACATGAGTATAAATTTCTGTGGTGGAAAGCTGCTCGTGACCTAAAATTTCCTGAAGTGCACGGATATCAACCCCCGATTGGTACATAAGGGTTGCGGCGGTGTGACGAAGCTTATGAGTGGTATACTTATGCGGATCCAATCCCAATTTTGTTATATTATTTTCTACAATTTTTTGAACCATACGCCGACTTATCCGTTGATTTCTTGAAGAGAGGAAGAGGGCGTTTTCATTAAATACATCAGGCGTTCTCTCTTTGCGAACCGACAAATAATTGTTAATTGAATTCATACACGCATCGTTTAGGTATACCGTACGCTCTTTATTGCCTTTTCCCGTAATAATAAGCGTATCGTTGCGCACATCGCTTAAATTTATGCTGACAAGCTCCGAAAGCCGTAATCCGCAGTTAAGAAATAAGGTTATAATACAGTAGTCTCGAACAGCGTTTTTTCCGTCAATTACGGACAGCAGAGCCAAGCTGTCATCCACAGTCAAATTTTTTGGATGACTTTTCTTAATTTTTATCGATTCAAGTTCCGAAATGGGATTTTCTTCCAATAAATTCTTTTTGGTGGTCAAATA
>CAZTEA010000209.1:1188-2543 GCA_964612315.1 uncultured Oscillospiraceae bacterium
GTATACTAAATTTAAATCAACTTTTTTTATCAAATCCAAATCAACATCCAAAATATCAATTTTATCAAATTCAGTCCCGGGCGTTGCCAAATTAAAATGATATTTCAAATAACGAAAAAAAGTCCTGATGTCATAAAAATATTCTTCAGCAGTATTTTTTGATTTTCCTTGAATTGATTCTATGTAAATAAGAAAAGATTTTAAAATGTCAGGAGCACAGTCAAATTTATTCATAATAACCTCCCAATAATACTATTCCGTAACAAATGCCCAAATGCTGTTTTATCCATTTTTGAGCTGTTTTACGATTAAAACAGCTCAAAGAAATCCTCAAAATAGGTCAAACGCCACAAAAACTTCTTCTTAATTGCACAAAATTTTTATTTTGTGCAATTAACTGTGTGATTATTATAACATACTTCCATTAACTTTGCAAGTGTTTTATTTGATTGTTCTTGACTTTTTTCCGATAAATACCGGGAGAGAATTTTTCGTATTTTTTAAAAACATTCGAAAAATAAAATTCATTTTCAAAACCAACCCTTGCGGCAATTTCATTTATTGTTAAATCTGATGAAATCAGCATTCGTTTTGCGTGATTCATTCTTATTTCAAGAAGTTTATCCGAAATGCACACTCCGGTCTCTTCCTTGAATTTTCTCGATAAATTTCTGTAGCTCATATTTAACGAAAGCGCAATTTCTTTTACAGAAAATTTTTTTGCATAATATTCGTTAAGCCAAATTAAAACTTGCGGTGAAATTTTGGATTTTTCAGGTTCGTATTCTTGCCTTACTTTTAAATCAGAAATTTTATTTTCGTAAATTCCCACAATCCAAGCCGCAAACATAGCCCCTACAGACAGCTCGCCTCCGCTAAAATCCATTTTCTCTATATTGGAAATAAATGGTTTTTCTTCCGCTATTGATAAAGTTTTAACAATCTTTTTTGCAAGCTCGTTATCGGAGTTGGCGCTAATACTAAAACGCAAACAAATTCCGTCGTCACCGGTTTGATTGTTTCTGTGCGAGTGGTAAAAACCGGGTGGTATCAAAAAGCTTGTCCCCTCTTCCGCTAAAAATTCTTTATTGTTAAGGGTTGTAAACACCGAACCCTTGGCTATGAAATTATATTCAAACCACGGGTGAACATGGGATTTGTGTACCCAGTTTTCAGAGTGCTTTGCTCGTGTGGCATAAGTCAATTCGATTGAAATGCCGCAATATTCAATTTTTTTCATAAGAATACTGTTTAACTCTTCCGTCTTTTTGATAAGTGATTTTAAATTCATATAACATCCTCTTCTATTTTATGCCATAATTTATTATAAATCAATTATTAAGAAAAGTAAATGG
>CAZTEA010000210.1:0-2541 GCA_964612315.1 uncultured Oscillospiraceae bacterium
AGTGGAACACGCACTTGATGAGGTTTGTATTACGGTAAATAAAAACACAATTCCAAACGATCCTCAGAGTCCGTTTGTTACAAGCGGTATAAGAATAGGAACACCTGCGGTTACAACAAGAGGAATGAAAGAAGAGGATATGGAAGAAATTGCCGATATGATTTACCTGACCATAACCGATTTTGAAAATAAAAAGGAAGAAATAAAAAACAGAGTTAAGGCTCTTTGTGAAAAATATCCTTTATATAAATAAAATAACAGCGTTGTTTGACGAAAATACGGTAAATAGGGTTAATGGGTGAAAAATATGGATAATCAACAGGGCAGATGGATTTGTCCGAAATGTGAAACCGTTAATGCTTATAATCATTGCGTTGTTTGCGGACAAAAGAGAGAAGAACAGCGGAGTTTGACTCAAAGAAGTGAGTCTCGGCAAAATTTTCGGACTTTAGAACAACGGCAGAATGAAGTCAGTATTGAAGTTCGACAAACGGCAGAAAAAACCAATAAAAGCAATAAAAAGATTATAGTTTTTATTTTGATTGTTATCGGAGTGCTTTTAATCGCAGTCGGAACAGTCTTGGGCGCTTTGATTGTGCAAAGCCGAGAAAATAGGGAAAAACCATCGGTAAAGCGGCAGGAAATGGCGAACGAAACCATAGAAGATTCTGCGGAATATACCTTTGGCGAAACTAAAACCGATGCCAAGGCGGAGAAAATTTCGGACTCTGTTTACGGAGTAGAATATATGCTTAATGTAAACATTGAGCATATGGAAGATACGCCGACTTACAGAACTGTGATGAGCGAAAAAATGCAATACAGTCTGCCGGATAATTTTTCGAACATTGATTCTTTTGTAAATGAGAGCCGAGAAATTTATCGATACGGCGCAGACGATAATACCGCTTTTGTGCAATATTCGGTATCGACTGCCGAGTATACGGCGGCAGAGGCATTGGAAAGGCAGAGAAATATCTTAGGCGGCAAGGTTCATTATGAAGCCTGCGGTGACACTTGGTACGCTTTGTCGGTAATTAACGGGGAGATGTCGTATTATATTAAGTGTATTATCGATGATGGTCGGGAGGGCTGCTTTGAGTGTGCATTTCCTTACAAATATATCGATGTGTATGACGGTTACATAGAGCAAATGGAAAAGGATTTCAAATTGACGGTTAATTAAAGGAAGTAAGAGGTAGAAAATATGAACACACCGCTTGCGGATAGGTTAAGACCCACCAAGCTTTCCGAAGTTGTCGGACAAAAGCATATTTTGGGCGAAAATAAAATACTTACCAATATTGTTAAATCAGGAAATATTCCCAATATGATATTTTACGGGCCTTCGGGAACGGGAAAAACAACGGTGGCAAATATAATTGCTAAGGCGAGCAATCGGACGCTTTATAAGCTTAATGCCACCAATGCTTCTGTTGCGGATATTAAGAGTATTTGTGCAGATGCCGATTCTCTTATGAGCCAAAGCGGCGTGCTTTTATATCTTGATGAAATCCAGAATTTCAACAAAAAACAACAGCAGTCTCTCCTTGAATACATTGAAAACGGAAAGATAACCTTGATTGCCAGTACAACCGAAAATCCGTATTTTTATATCTATAATGCCATTTTGAGCCGAAGTACCGTTTTCGAGTTTAAAGCGGTTTTGCCTGAGAATATCGCAATTGCTGTAAAAAGGGGAGTTAAAACGGTTCAAAAAGATTTTGAAGGCAAAATCAAAGTAGAGAAAAAAGCGGTAGAATTTATTGCGGAAAAGGCAAACGGAGATGTAAGACGGGCTCTGAATTTTTTGGAGCTTGTTATAACTTACACTATGCCCGATATCGGCGGCAACATTAACATAGATGTTTTTGCGGTGGAAAATGCCATTTGTCAAAAGGCGTTTCGGTATGATAAAAAAGGTGACAGCCAATATGATGTTATGAGTGCACTTCAAAAATCAATAAGGGGCTCGGACCCGGATGCTGCAATACATTATTTGGCAAGATTGATTGCGGCTGAAGATTTGCAATCTGCTTGCCGCAGACTTATGGTTATTGCGGCGGAGGATATCGGGCTTGCTTATCCTATGGCTATTCCTATAGTTAAATCTTGTGTGGACAGCGCTTTAATGCTGGGGCTTCCCGAGGGAAGAATTCCCCTTGCCGATGCGGCAATTCTTCTTGCAACGGCGCCAAAATCAAACTCCGGGTATATGGCGCTTGCGAAGGCTCTTGCGGATATTGAAAATACGGATACGGGCGAAATTCCCCGTCAGCTCCAAAATATGAAATATGACGGTGTGGGAGATGTGCAAAGGGGACAGAACTATCTCTATCCCCATGATTATCCCAATCATTATGTTAAGCAACAATATCTGCCCGACAAAATTAAGAATAAGAAATATTACGAATACGGTGAAAATAAAACGGAACAGGCGGCAAAGGAATATTGGAGAAAGATAAAATCAGAATAGTTCGTAAAGCCTGTCGAAAAGGAGCTCCTTTTTCCACATATTTTCGGCATTTATATTGTTAAGCC
>CAZTEA010000211.1:0-2486 GCA_964612315.1 uncultured Oscillospiraceae bacterium
CAGCCATACTACTCTTCTCCTTATCTAAAATACCGATACGATTACTTTGTTTCCTTATGTGTAGTATGCTTTCTGCAGAATCTGCAATACTTGTTCATTTCAAGTCTGTCAGGATCATTCTTCTTATTCTTCATAGTATCGTAGTTTCTCTGTTTGCATTCGCTGCAAGCCAATGTGATTTTTACTCTCATTTTGTTCACCCTTTCTACCTTAAACCGTGTATGAAACCCATATGGGAATTTTACAACACAAATAAAGCCCCTTTTCAGAGGTAATAGTATTTTATCACGGATTTTCATTTTTGTCAATGGTTTTTGCGAAAAAAATCCCGAATATTTGATATTTTTTCTGAATACAATTATATATGAAGCAAAAGACACCATATATAGTATAAAACATTTTAAAATGTCCCAAGAAAGGAAGCGGCGTGTTGAGAAACGGTTTTAAAATTGCCTTTGTTTACATAGGGCTGGTTATCGGCGCCGGCTTTGCATCGGGCAGAGAAATTCTTGAATACTTTAATATGAAAAACCGTGAAAATCCGATTTTTGTGGTGCTTGCCGCTCTTTTGTTTGCTTTTGTTTCTTATATTATATTAAGTAAAACCTATAAAAGCGGCATTTCGGATTTTTCCGAGTTTGTGGACTTTCAGGCAGGACGCTTGTCAAAAACGATAAAAGCAATTATGTATCTTTTTATGTTTTGCGGTTTTTTTGTGATGCTTTCCGCCTCGGGCTCATTATTTAATTCAGCCTTCGGCGTTGACAAAAAAGTCGGCGTTGTCGTTCTTTCGATAATTTGCTTTTTTGTTTTTGCATTTGATATAAAAGGAATCGTTGCCATAAACACGGTTTTGGTTCCGTTTATGATTGCGGGAATTTTATATTTATCGATTTCTTCCTTATTATATGCAGATGTGTCCGCCTCGTCAATTTTATTCTCGGACAACGCCGCTATAAGCGCTGTTTGCTATGTCAGCTACAATACAATAACTGCAGGAGCGGTACTGGTTCCCCTTTACTCTCTTTTGGACAGACGAGTCATAAAAACAGGGGTAATTGCAGCAAGCACCGTTTTGGGTATTTTAATTTTGCTGATTTGGCTGACCCTCAATTTATTTTATGAAAGAATCCTTGTTTTCCATATGCCCATGCTTGAAATTGCGTCACTTCGAGGCGAACTTTACCGCATCATATATACCTTTGTGCTGTTTACTTCAATTTGCACCACGGCAGTTTCTCACGGTTTCGGGGTTTTATCACGATTTCACCCGAAAACCAAAAAACAAAGAATTTTTCTGGCCGCAGTGTTCTGCCTTGCAGCAATGCCGTTTTCAGATTTGAATTTTTCGTTTCTGGTTTCCACACTTTATGGCGTTTTCGGATATTTCGGATTGATTTGGCTGATAATTTTAATAATCGGAAAATAAAAAAAGTGTGACTCGAACTTCAAGAAAACAAGAGTATGAGAGAGAAAAATAGCGAAAACGAGACTTTGACGCCTGCTAAATCAATTTCTTCGAAAAAAATGCAAAAAAAGGGTTGACAAAATTCAAAATCCGTATTATAATAAACAAGCTTGTTAAAGTAACAAAGCAGACTGTGGGCCGATGCACACAGGCGATGCGTTCATCTGCTCACAGTCCGAAATAAAATCAGGAGGTAAGATAAAATGTCAACTTACATGGCAAAAGCAAACGAAGTTGAAAAGAAATGGTACATCATTGACGCTGCCGGCAAGTCTCTCGGTCGTGTTGCCGCTGCTGCTGCAACAATTCTCAGAGGAAAGCACCGTCCGGAGTTTACTCCCAATGCGGATTGCGGCGAATATGTTATCATCATCAATGCAAAAGACGCTGTTTTAACAGGAAACAAGTTATTACAGAAGAAATGGTACAGACACACAGGTTATATCGGTCATCTTAAAGAGGTTTCTTATAAAGACCTCATGGCTGACCGTCCGGAAAAGGCTATGGAACTTGCAATCTCCGGTATGATGCCCCACAACTCACTTGGCAGAAAGAGCCTCAAAAAGCTTCATGTATACGCAGGAAGCGAACATGAGCACGAAGCTCAGACACCTGTTATGTGGACAGGCAGAATATAAGATAGGAGGATTGATTTAAATGGCTAAGACAGTTCAGTATTACGGCACAGGCAGAAGAAAAGAGTCTGTTGCAAGAGTAAGATTGGTTCCCGGCAACGGTGCCATCACAATAAACGGAAGAGATATTGACGATTATTTCGGTCTTGAAACACTTAAGACTATCCTTCGTCAGCCTCTCGAACTTACAGGAACAATCGGCAAATTTGATGTTCTTGTTAATGTTAAAGGTGGCGGTTTCACAGGTCAGGCAGGCGCTATCCGTCACGGTATAGCAAGAGCACTTCTTGAAGTTGATTCCGAAAGCTTCAGAAGTGAGCTTAAAGCTGCAGGCTTCCTCACTCGTGACCCGAGAATGAAGGAAAGAAAGAAGTACGGTCTCA
>CAZTEA010000212.1:0-2467 GCA_964612315.1 uncultured Oscillospiraceae bacterium
GAAATTATTCGGCTCCGATTCAACTGACAAGAGATTTTGTGACCGACAAAATAAGCACGGCAATGGAAGATGTTACCCCATCTTATACGGGAAAAACCGTCTTTGCAGATTTGAGGGAGTGCTTGCCGGAATTTATTATTAAGACTCTTAAAGAGGGGCTTTTAAGCTTTGAGAAAAAGGTGAAAAACTACACCTTCGGCGGTGCGGTTTTAACAGGAGTTGAAATGAGAACTTCCGCACCGGTAAGAATTGTTCGAAACGAGCATTTTGAATCCGTAAATGTAAAGGGATTGTATCCGGCAGGTGAAGGTGCAGGGTATGCCGGCGGAATTATGAGTGCCGCTGTGGATGGTATTAAAATAGCCTTTGAAATTGCAAATATTATTTGACAAAGCTATCGGTTTGACATATAATATATGTATCAAGTTGATAGGAGGATAGTATTATGGGAAGATTGTTTGGAACTGATGGCGTAAGAGGAGTCGCCAACAGCGAATTAACTCCCGAGCTTGCTTATAAAATAGGCAGAGCGGGGGCATATGTTTTGACTTGTGAAACAGAACATAAACCCAGAATTTTGGTTGGCAGAGACACGAGAATATCGGGGGAATTGCTTCAAGCGGCGTTGGTTGCAGGTATTTGCAGCGTAGGTGCGGAGGCTGTGTTGGCGGGGGTTATTCCGACTCCCGCAATTGCGTATCTTGTAAGAAAAGAAAATTTTGATGCTGGTGTTATGATTTCCGCATCGCACAATCCGTACGAACATAACGGAATTAAGTATTTCAGCGGTGAGGGGTATAAGCTCAGCGACGAAATCGAAGAAAGAATCGAAGGCATTATTTTGGATAATGCGGAAGAAATTGAAAGCTCCACACACGAAAAAATCGGAACTGTTTCAAAGGGGGATAACCTTTGTGAAAAATACATTGACTTTGCAAAAAGTACGGTGGATTGTGATTTTTCGGGAATTAAAGTGGCAATTGACTGCGCAAACGGAGCGTCTTCTGTGACCGCTCAAAAAGCGCTTTCGGGGCTTAATGCAACGGTTTGCGTTATTAACGATAAACCAAACGGCATAAACATAAACGATAATTGTGGTTCAACACATATCGAACAGCTTTGTGAGTTTGTTAGAAAGGAAAAAGCGGATATCGGTCTTGCTTTTGACGGCGATGCCGACCGTGTTTTGGCAGTAGACGAAAACGGCTGTTTGGTTGATGGTGATAAAATAATGGCAATATGTGCCCTTGAAATGAGAAAAAGCAATAAACTCAAAAAAGATACCGTTGTGGCAACGGTTATGAGTAATCTCGGACTTTTCATAATGGGCGAAAAAATGGGGCTTAATATCGAAAAGACAAAAGTTGGCGACAGATATGTTCTTGAGGAAATGCTGAAAAGCGATTACTCAATCGGTGGTGAGCAGTCGGGACATATTATTTTTCTGGAGCATAACACCACGGGTGACGGTCTTGTTACGGGACTTCAGCTTGTTTCTATCCTTAAAAAGGCCGGGAAGAAGCTTTCCGAACTTGCAAAAGTTATGGAGGTTTATCCTCAGGTATTGATAAATGCTCAGGTTAAAAACGATAACAAGAACAAATATATGGAGGATGCCGAAATTAAAACTGCCATCGAAAATATCGAAGCTGAATTTAAAGGAAACGGCAGAGTTTTAATCAGACCATCGGGAACAGAACCCCTTGTTCGAGTTATGATAGAGGGAACAAATCAGAAAGTTATCACGGCAAAGGCTCGTGAGCTTGCGGATTTGATTATAAAGAAATTAGGATAAGACTTAAGAAAAGAGGACGAAAAAAATGAAACTTGGTATAGTTGGATTACCCAATGTAGGAAAGAGTACGCTGTTTAACGCAATAACACAGGCAGGTGCGGAATCTGCAAACTATCCTTTTTGCACGATTGAGCCGAATGTGGGTACGGTTGCGGTTCCGGACGAAAGACTTGACCGTCTTTGCGAGATGTATGAGCCTGACAAAGTTACACCTGCTGTTATTGAATTTGTTGATATTGCGGGACTTGTTAAGGGTGCCAGCAAGGGTGAAGGTCTTGGAAATAAGTTCCTTTCCAATATCCGTGAGGTTGATGCGATAATTCATGTTGTTCGTGCTTTCGAAGATGATAATATCGTTCATGTTGAAGGAAATATTGACCCCATAAGAGATATTGAGACAATAAATACGGAGCTTATACTTTCCGATATCGAGATCGTTGAAAGGAGATTGGACAAAAGTCGCAAAGCCATAAAGGGCGGCGATAAAAAATACCAGGTTGAAATAGATTTTTTCGAAAAGCTCAAAAAAAATCTTGAAGACGGTAATACAGCAAGAATGTTTGATTATACCGATGATGAGCTTGCTATGCTTTCGGAGATTTCCTTGCTTACATTAAAACCGGTTATTTATGCCGCAAATGTTGCAGAGAATGATTACGCAAAGGGTGATAA
>CAZTEA010000213.1:0-2465 GCA_964612315.1 uncultured Oscillospiraceae bacterium
ATTTCACAAATCCCAGAAATGTGGGAGAGATTGAGGATGCGAACGCTGTGGGTCAGGTTGGAAACCCGAAATGCGGCGATATTATGAAAATGTATCTTAAAATAAATGACGAAACAGAGCTTATTGAAGATGTTAAGTTCAAAACCTTCGGTTGCGGTGCGGCGGTTGCAACCTCCAGCATGGCAACGGAAATGGTTAAGGGCAAAACAATAAAAGAGGCTCTTGAAATTACAAATGTGGCGGTTGCGGAAGCTTTGGACGGGCTTCCACCGGTTAAGATGCACTGCTCGAACCTTGCTCAGGAAGCAATTCACAGCGCAATTGCAGATTATTATAACCGCAAAGGCATTGACCCCACGGGCATTGTGGGCTGTAACGGTCATTGCGAGTGCTGCCACGAACATCATGAGGACGAGGAATAATTAAATGAAAGAAAAAGTCGTTATAGGAATGTCCGGCGGTGTGGACAGCAGTGTGGCGGCGGCTCTTCTTTTGGAACAGGGCTACGATGTTGTGGGCGTAACCATGCGCCTTTGGGACGGGGAAGATGTTGACGGAACCTTTATGGAGGGAACTTGCTGCTCATTCTCTGCGGTTGAGGATGCCAGATATGTTTCCTACAAGCTGGGGATTGAGCATCATGTTATGGATTTTCGCAGCGAATTTTCCCATAATGTTGTTGACTATTTTGTGTCGGAATACGAAAAAGGCAGAACGCCAAATCCTTGTATTGCGTGCAATAAGCACCTTAAATTTGACCACCTTTTAAGAAAGGCAGAGCTTTTGGGTGCAAATTTCATTGCGACGGGACACTATGCAAAGGTTAATTTTAACGAACAAACGGGTCGGTATGAGCTTATTCGTGCCGAAAATTCCGCAAAGGACCAAACTTACGCTCTTTACGGCTTAACCCAAAGTCAGCTCAGCAAAACCCTGATGCCACTGGGAAATCTTTCGAATAAGGCACAAACCCGTGAAATTGCCGAAAAATATGGCCTTTGTACGGCGAAAAAGCCGGACAGTCAAGAAATTTGCTTTGTTCCCGACAAGGATTATGCGGGGTTCATTAAGCGCCGCACAAAAACGGTGTACCCAAAGGGCAAGTTTGTGGATAGAGAGGGCAATGTTTTAGGAGAACACCAGGGAATTATCCACTATACAATAGGGCAGCGAAAGGGGCTTGGAATAGCCTTCGGCAAGCCTATGTTTGTTATAAAAATAGACAATGAAACAGGTGAAATCGTTTTGGGCGAAAAGGGAACGGAGTTTTCCGCCAACCTTATTGCCCAAAATATTAACCTTATTTCGGTTTCGGAAATTATGGATAAAATGCGTGTGCTTGCAAAAGTGAGGTACAGCGCTCCGCCGGCTTGGGCAGAACTTTACAATACGGAAAACGGCGATATTGAGGTGGTTTTTGACGAACCTCAAAGAGCGGTTACACCGGGTCAGGCTGTTGTTTTTTACGATGACTGCGGAAAAGTTTTGGGTGGCGGAACAATAAAATAGAAGGAGCCTTAAATGGACTTTTTAAAAATCAGACGAAAAATAATTGAAAACAGATATCAAGGACTTAACAAAAAACAACAGGAGGCGGTTTTCACAACGGAGGGTCCCCTCCTTGTTTTAGCGGGAGCAGGTTCGGGAAAGACCACGGTTATAATCAATCGAATTGCACATTTGATTGAGTTCGGAAGTGCTTATCAAAGCGAAACCGTGCCGAATATTTCCGATGAGGAACTGGAAATATTGTCTTGGTATGCCACAGGCGAGCTTGACGAAATTTCAGACGATATAGAGAACTATCTTAAGGTGAACCCGGTTTCGCCTTATAATATTTTGGCAATCACCTTTACAAACAAGGCGGCGGCGGAGCTTAAGGTAAGGCTTTCGAAGCGCCTGGGAGATATGGGTGACGGGGTTATGGCAAGCACTTTTCATTCGGCTTGTGTAAGGTTTTTGCGCCGTGACAGCGAAAGAATAGGCTATGAACGGGATTTTAACATTTTCGACACGGCGGATTCTCAAACGGTAATCAAAGAGTGTATGAAGGAACTTAATATCGACAGCAAAAACTTTTCTCCGAAAGCCTTCGGAGGGGTTATCAGCCGTGCAAAAGACAGGCTTTTATCCCCCGAGGAATTTATTAAAGAGACAGGTAAGGACTTTTTCGGTGAGATTGCAGGTAAAGTTTATGTCCTTTATCAGCAGAAATTGAAAAAATACAATGCCTTTGATTTTGATGATTTAATCGGCTGCACGGTTCATTTGTTTGAGGAAAATCCCGATATTTTGGAATACTATCAAAATCGGTTTAAATACATATTGGTTGACGAGTATCAGGATACAAACCACGCTCAGTATCGCTTGGTAAGTCTTTTGGCGGGTAAACATAAAAATCTTTGTGTTGTGGGTGATGATGACCAGAGTATTTATAAATTCAGAGGAGCGGACATTTCCAATAT
>CAZTEA010000214.1:0-2454 GCA_964612315.1 uncultured Oscillospiraceae bacterium
GCTCGTGTTATATTATTTGTGGGGTTGATGTAGCCGTTGCTTCCGCCGACATACCCGCCGGAGATAAGCGCCGCAACAAGCTCTTTTGCCCAATCGGAAACAGCGTCTTTATCGCTGAATTGAGCAAGAACTGTGTCGGCATCCTTGTATGTGCCGAAAAATGTTTCGATTTCTTTGTCATAGTTTAGAGAAAATAATCTCGCAAGAACAATGAAAGCTTCCTGTCTTGTGATATTGTTGTTTGGATTAAGCTGTCCGTTTGAGCCCGTGAATGCGCCCATTGCCACAGCCTTTGCCATTGCGGAATAGAACCAATCGTCTTTTGAAACATCGGTAAATCCGGAAATGTCGGCTTCTTCGGTTGCGCCGAAAGCACGAACCATTATTGTTGCCATTTCCGCTCTTGTCATATAGTCGTTGGGACGAATCATTCCGTTTGAACCGCCGATTAAACCGTTGTCAACGGCGTTTAAAAGAGCTTGGGTTGACCAGTTGTCGGGCATATCTGTAAAAGTTGCTGCCGAGCATAAAGAAAACAGCATTGAAATACAAACAAGTAAACTAAAAACTTTTTTCATTTTAAACATCCTTTCAGGTTGAATAATTATTGTATTCTCATTATACTATACTTTTGTGTTTTTTTCAATAAGAATTTTCAATATCTTCATAAATTGGCGGAAAATAAGAAATTTTTTGGCTAAAGGCTAACCAATTTAAGCAAAAGACTTGAAAAAAGTGTAGTAATTTGTTATAATGGTTTAATAAGTAATAATGGGGCATTGTGTTTTGCGAAGATATCGGTGCTTCACTTTTAAAATGATTGTATGAGCTTTAACGGATTGTTGCACGGAGGTTTGTATGGACGAGAAAAAAGAAAAAACCGAGAAAGTGATAAATACTGTTTGTTGCTCTGTGGCGGCATTGGCTTTGATGCTGAGTATGATGATTGTTCCGCAGCTTGCAACTCTTTTGGGGCTTTGTGTATCGGTGTTTGTTGCATATGCCTGTATAAAAGGCGGATCTTTGTCAGGGGCGATTGTGACAATAGTTGCGGGCGGCGGAGCAATTCTTTTTGGCGACGCAAATATCGGAAGCGTGCTGATTGCTTTGACGGGCTTGCTTCCGGGACTTATTTCGGGCTTTCAAAACAGAAAAAAGACAGAATATTATACAAGCTTGATAAGTGTCATTACCGGGTTTGCTTTGGCGTGGATTGCCCAAATGTATTATCTTAACATAAGCGTTGAGGGTGGAATACCCGCAATTTTTACTGCGGCGGAAAAATATTGCCAAGCTTCGGTTAATCAGGCGGCGGCGCTTTTGGAGAATGTGTCGGGCGAAGAGATTGCGGAGTTTAATAAGATGATATCCCTTGCAATTGAAAGTGTGCAGCGGATGATTCCGTGTATGCTGGTTATAATGTCAATGATTTTGGGCTATATTCATCTTATGTTGGTTGAATTTTTTGTAAGAAAAATAGGTAGAATTCAAATTGATTATGTAAAGTTCGACGGACACATAGCACCTCGGCATATGGCTTATGTCTATGTTATTGTTTCTTTTGCCGTAATGTTTACCGCAAGCGGCGGAAAAACGGAGATTATAGCAAGTAATCTGGTTACGGTTTTGGATGTTATCTTTGCTTTTTGTGGACTTTCTTTCATAGAAAGTAAGTTTAAAGAAAAGCTTAAATACGGCATTCTTCGGGGAATGATTTATATTGCGGCGTTTTTTGTTGCAAGCAGCTTTGCAATTACAATTCTTTCGTTGGTGGGGTTATTTGATTGTTTTGCCGATTATCGGCGCATAAGAAAGTGGTGAGTTAAGTGCAGGACAAACGGTTAAAACGAAGGCAAAGTATGATTTCGAAAATTTTTGGCGGTCGTATTTTAAGAATTGTTTTATTGATTTTGGTATTTGCTTTAAGCAAGATGCTGACCGATGATATTGGAAAAGAAAGCCTTATAACAAAAGGGGCATTGCTTATTTTCATTATTGTCGAGATATACATTACCGTAAGACAAAGACGAAGCTTTGCGGCGTTTTTGGAAAATTTTGACTTTTCGTTAAGCGATACCACGGGGGTATCCTTGGTTAAGTACCCGGATCCTGTTGTCATAATAGACTTAAACGGTGAGATAAAATGGTATAACGGCAATTTTAAAAGAATGGTAAAATCAAAGGATCTTTTCGGGTTGAGAATTCAAAGCCTTGTTCCGTCGATGGAAATCAATAAGCTGACGGAGAGCAAAGGTGAATTTGGGTCGGTTGTTTCCCTAAATGATTGTACTTACGAGGTTGAAGCTCGTGTTACGGGCAGGGAAGACAGTAATAAAAAGCATAAATTTTTAATACTTTATTTTATCGATAAAACCGATGAGTATACATTGGCGAAATTGAGAGAGGACGAAAAAACCGTTGAAGCAATTGTTATTATTGACAATTACGAAGAAG
>CAZTEA010000215.1:0-2447 GCA_964612315.1 uncultured Oscillospiraceae bacterium
GTCAGCACGCAGAGCAGAAGCACGGCGCAGACAGCACGAAAAAAGCCCCTGCGCCTTTTGCGGCTTTTCATTCGCTCATAGGCTTCAAGCCGCTCGGCGTCAGACTCAAGCTCGGATATTTCCCGCTCCGTCTGCTCCCCGTATATCTCGTCCACGAGGCTCTCGCTCTCGCGCATATCGGGAAACCGCTTCCTGAAAAGCTTCAACGTCCTTCCCTCCGTAATGATCCTTTTACCCGACCGGGAAGCTTATCATCCCCGTTAATCAAGGTTCCGTCAAGGTCGCTGACAACCATTTTAAGCATATTTCACCTCCAAAATTCTTCTTTTACTCTTCTATTTTACACTAATACAAAAACAAAGTCAATAGTTTTTCTTAACTAAATAACAAAAACACAGAAAAACAAAGAAAAAAATATATTTTCGCAGATTTGTAAATACATAAAAACAGACCGAAGTGCGCTTTATAAACCTGCGCACCACGGTCTGTTTAAATTTTAAAGCATAACTATTTGATTTGTGTCTGCGGATTCTTTTTCCTTTAAGACAATTTCGATTGTCTGCATAGAGCTTTCGGGAGTATTTTGCTCACACACTCTGTCCTCTCTTATACAATTGATAAATTCAATAATTTCGTTTTGATAAGAAGTATTTCCCTCAATCTTGATTTCATAAGGTTCACCTTCATCGGGGAACACCTTAACGGGACCGTCCCAAATGGAAAGAGTTGCCTTTTCAAATCTGATTCGGTATGCCCCTGAAAATCTATATGTATCCGCATAGCCCCAGTCGCCATTGGCAACACAAACCTTATCGTCGAAAATATAGTTTGTGTTAACGCCATCATAGGCTGTTTTTTCGTGAGTTGCAACTGTTGAAACAGCTTTCGGCTTACCAAATAAAAAGTTTATAAAATCCGTATCATGAACATGCATATCTAAAATACAGCCGCCGCTTTTTTCAACATCATCCATCCAATCTTCCCATTTATCCATCGGGCGGGCGCTCACTCTTGAAAATTCAGCTTTAACCACTTTTCCGTATTTACCGCTATCAATAAATTCTTTAACCTTTAACCAATAAGGGCAAAATCTCAAGCATTGTCCTATCATAAGCTTAACATTGTTGCGCTTTGAGGCGTCAATCATAGCTTGGCAATCCTCTAAATTAAGAGCCATGGGCTTTTCGGAAAACACATGAATCCCTTTATCCATAGCATATATTGCAACCTCCGCATGAAGATATGTGGGAAGTGCAGTTATAACAAAATCCAATTCTTCTTTCTCTATCATTTCCTTATAATCCGTATAGATGTGAATTTTCGAAAAATCAAGAGAAATATCATTTTTACCGAGATTTGTTTCCGTTTGTCTCGTGAACTGAGATTCGTCAACGTCACAAAGTGCAACAAGCTCAATGTCTCCGACATTTTCCTTGATTACATCAATATTGTTGTAGTGAACCTTACCCAATCCGCCAAAACCGATTTGTGCAAATTTTAACATACTTTTCCTCCTTATTTTACAATTGCTTTCATTGATGAAGCAATATTTTTAAGACTGACTTGCGGATAATCTTTTAAAAGACTTACTTCGGCTGTCAAATATCCGTTGTATTCGGCATACTTAAGCGCCTCCATAACAGCAGGATAATTAACATCACCTGACAAAATATCAGTAAAGGTGTGAGCGGCTCTGCAAAACTCTTTAAAATGCACCCGCTTTATTCTTTTTCCGAGAATTTTTATCCATTGTTACGCAAAACCGTTGCAGACAACATTCCCCACATCAAAATAAGCTCCTACATTTTCGCTGTCAATTTCATCGATAATATTCTTCATTTCAAGAGGTGACAGAAGAAAATTATTCCACACATTTTCAATGCCTATCGTTATGTTTTTCGCCTCTGCGTATACTGAAAGCTCTTTCATAACCTTAACGGTGCGCTCATAGGCAACATCGGAAGAAACATTGTCATTAACCGTGCCCGGAACAACCACAACGGCATCGCATCCGAACAAACTTGCAATATCAATGGATTTTTTCACGACAGCCTTGCCTTTTTCACAATTTGCTCCATCCTAATCAATCAAAGAATACTTCCGGCCCAAGCCGCTGGCTACGCTGATGATTTCTATATCCACGCTTTCCGCCGCAAGCTTAATTTTTTTCATATCGTCCACGGTTGAATTAAGATTTATTTCTCCGCTTTCTTCAAGTGCAACCTCAAAGGCATTAAAACCCACCTCTTTCGCACACTCAAACATTTTCTTGTAAGACCACTCTTTCGGGAACGCTCATGCGTTAACAGCTAATTTCATAAATTGTATCCTCCTTGACAAATTATACTTTTATGATACAATTATATTCGGATTTTGTCTTTATTTTATATTTCTTAAAATTTAACATATATTCCAGAAATATAACTTTAGGAGAATTTATGATGACC
>CAZTEA010000216.1:0-2431 GCA_964612315.1 uncultured Oscillospiraceae bacterium
TTGTGAGTGCAAAATGGCAACGATTTGGCAACATAAAATTATTTAAAAGATTAAGAGCTAACCAATTTTGACCGGCTGGCTCTTTTTAGTATGAATAACCGTAAATATTGGTTTTTACCCGTTTCGTTGCTTTTTTCGGTATTGCGAAGGCGTTACGCCGAAATGTTTTTTGAAACTACGGCAAAAGGTATTAAGAAAGTAAAAGTCGCATTTGTACGCAATTCCCGTGAGGCTTTTGTCGGTAGAGCAAATCATACTTGCCGCTGCCTCTGAGCGTGTTGCGCCGAGATAAGTGCGAAACGGAATTTTAAGATAGTCGGAGAAGATATGGGCAATTTATGACGGATGGCAGCCGAAGTTCGTGCTTAGCATATTTATTGTGAAGGGCTGAGTCTAATTGGTGTTTGTATATGAAATCAGTTCGGGCGCAAGCTTGACTGCGGCTGCGGTTTTCATCGGACGAATACTAAGGTTTTGCACAATTTCTGAAATGGCAATACAGCATAACCCCAAAGCATATTTTGCCCAAAATAATGTTTAAAATGGTATATTCAAAAGGTAGAGAGTATGATAAAATTCAGAAAAAGACCAAGGTGGATTTGAAATAAACAATGCTCGGAAGTGGTCGAGAATAAAATATTAGCCGTGCATACCGCTGGGCGACAACCATTCAAAACTCACGGGCTGTGCCAAACACATAGAGTTTTCGTATATAGCGGTGTGCGTGGGAATTGTTCTTTTGAAAAACGAGGGTGAGATTCTGCCTTTGAAGAAAGGAACAAAGGTTTCGGTTTTTGGGGATTTGTTTTTCGTTATGTAATTAAAAAATACTTTCCGATTATTGACACAGGACGAGGTTTTTGATATACTGTAGTCGTAGAAATTTTGACAAAACGGAAAGGCGATAGCACTATGAAAAAAGTTATTTCGATTATTATTGCAACTATGATTATGATTTTATCGGCTTCCTCGACGCTCTTTGCGGCAGAGGAAAATCTTTCGGCTTCAGAAAAGAGTGCAACGGCGCTTAAGGCATTAAATCTTTTTCAAGGAACGGATAAGGGATTTGAGTTGGAAAGAACTCCGTCGAGAATAGAGGGAATTGTTACGATTATCCGACTTTTGGGCAAGGAGCAGGAGGCGCTTTCAAGTACGGGAACGCATCCTTTTCAAGATGTTTTGCCGTGGGCGGACAGATATGTGGCTTACGCTTACGAGCAAAATATTACCAAAGGCATATCCGAAACGGAGTTTGGCTGTAACGATTTAATGAGCCGCAAGCAATTTGCAACCCTTTTAATGCGTGCGTTGGGCTACAGCGAGGAGAGCGGCGACTTTACTTATGAAAATGCGGAAAACGACGGCAAAACTTTGGGAATTATCAATGACACATTAAATTCCGACAAATTTTTGCGTGGAGATATGGTTATAATGTCTTATCTCGCCCTTAATATTAAAATTAAAAATGCGGAAAATACCTTGGAGGGCAAGCTTATGGCAGACGGTGTTTTCAAGGAGAGTGATTGGAACGGGGCGCAACTTATTATGGGTTCGGCTTCGGAAAAATCCGATAAGCCCGCATCTTCGGGCGGTTCATCTTCAAAGCCGTCGAAGCCGAGTACGGAAACTAAGGTGAACGAAAAACAGCTTTCGAATCTTGTGGATACGGCGAAAGACTATTACAGCGAGCTTTCAAAGGTAATCGTTTTGGTGGACAGTGAGGAGCTTCACGATGAATTTGATTTGATAACCTCAAAGGTGGAGGAATATACGGCTGTAAGTATTGCTTCTCTTTCCAATTCGGATGTGGCGAAGCTTTATGAAGATGTCACAGCACTTATGGTCGATATGGAAATACTTGCCATAAGAGTTGCTGTTGAAAGGTAGTGCTTTAAATGAAAGAAAAAATCGAGAAAACCGTTCGCCCTCAAACGATGGGCGAGGAAATTGCCAATGCCGTTTCCCACGGTGTAGGAGCGGGACTTGCCATTGCAGGAACGGTTATTGCGATAGTTTATGCGTGCTTATACGGTGATGTGATGAGCGTTGTAAGCGCTTCGCTTTACGGCGCAAGCCTCATAATTTTGTATACGGCGTCAACTCTTTACCATTCCCTTACAAACAAAACGGCAAAAAAAGTTTTTCAGATATTTGACCATTGTTCGATTTTTATATTGATACTGGGTTCATATATTCCCATTTGCCTGTGTCTGCTTCGTGGTGCGCTTGGCTGGACCTTCTTCGGTATAAATGCCGGCTGCACGGTTTTGGGTGTGGTTTTAAATGCGGTGGATATGAAAAAATTCAAGAAATTTTCAATGATTGCCTATATTATTATGGGGTGGTCGGTGGTATTTTTCTGGAAGCCTTTTAAAACACAAATCGATATAAACGGACTTTATTTGCTTTTGGCGGGCGGAATTGCCTATAC
>CAZTEA010000217.1:0-2423 GCA_964612315.1 uncultured Oscillospiraceae bacterium
GTGGAAACGCCCTCGTCACCCTGTTTGCAACCTGTGAATACCGTTACTGTGAGAATTGCCGCTGTAATTAAACCGATAATTTTTTTCATTTTTAATTTCTCCTTTAAAATTTTTGCGGATTTTCTTTCCGCTATACCCATATTTTAAATGGCGCAAGTAAAATCCGTAAGCAAACAGATGTAAAATCCGTGTAAATTTTCAAAAAAATAAAGGTGCGGAAGTTTCCGCACCTTAGCGTTGCCGCAACCATTATTAAATTTCCGGTATATGAATTTCTATCTCCCGTCCAAGCCTGCCGGACTTGTTTATGCCGTCTATAATGGCTTGATTTATGATAATTTCCTCTGAGGGAACGGGAGCTTTTGTGCCGTTTTTAACCGCATCCACAAACGAGCGGATTTTATGATAGAAACAGCCGTTTTCAATTTCGGGAAGAACAGGAAATTCCTTTTCAATATCTTTTCCGTTTACCCTTTGATAAAGTTTTAAAGGTCCGCCGCAGCTTCCGTTCCAGCACTCGGTTGACGGAATTCGCAAGCCACCCTTTTTGCCAAGAATTATGGTGTCGCCGGGGGTATCCATATGCATTGCCCACGAAATTCGAAAATCCAGAATTATTCCGCCCTCAAGGCGCACAAACGCCGCCGAGAAATCGTCCACACCGAAAATTTTTGCATATTCCTCGGGCTTGTTCTCCGATTTAAAGTAATCGGGGTCTTTGCCGAAGAAATCCGAGGTGTAGCCCGTTACCGTCAGGGGCTTCGGGTAGCCGATTGCGTTTAAAACCATATCCAAGGAATAACATCCGATATCTCCCAAAGCGCCGATGCCACCCTTATCATTTTCGATAAAGGTCGTTCCTTTGGGTGTCGGAATGCCGTGGCGTCTGCCGCCGCCTGTTTGAATATAATAAATATCCCCCAAAACGCCCGACTCCACAATCTCTTTGATTTTCTTCATATTACTGTCAAATCTCGGCTGAAATCCGATTGACAGCACCTTGCCACTTTTTCTTTCCGCACGCACTATTTCCACAGCTTCATCCAAGGTAACACTCATCGGCTTTTCTAAAAGAACATGAACGCCGTGATTTAGGGCATAAATTGCGCATTCGGCGTGGGTTTGATTGTAGGTGCATATGCTTACGGCATCAACACCTCCCGCATCTATCAACTCTTTGTGATTTTTGTAGCACTTGACATTTTCAACGCCGGCTTCCTTAAAAAACGCCTCTGCCTTTCCATCTATTAAATCCGCCCCCGAAACAATTTCCACATCGGGCATCATAAGGTATTTTTGAAGATGCACCGAAGCTATCCAGCCTGTTCCGATAATGCCGATTCTAACCTTTTTCATTTCTGTCACTCCTTGATTTTAGCTATATGTCCGTTTAATTTTAAATATTTCCTTTGATGAAAAAATTATAGCATAAAATGTAATTAAATTCAACTGATAGTTAAAAATTGAATCATTCATCTTTAATTTTCGAAAGTCGCCGCAAAGTGCCGCCAATACTGCGTTTTATCTATACCGCTTTTATATATTTCCCGCTTTCGAAACCTTCGTTAAAATCAAGATAATCCTCCATATTCATATCGCTTATGATATAATCCACATTCTCCAAGCCGCAAAGCCGATAGGCGGAATAGTGATTTATCTTGCTGTGGTCGCACAAAAAAACTCTTTTTTCGGAATTTTTCATCATCAACCGTCTCGGTACTATTTCTTTTTCAAAGCAGTCATACAGACTTCCGTCTTTGGATAGCGACTGCACCGAAAAGAAGCAAAAATCGGCATGAAAGGTTTTTATCATCTCCTCCGCCGAATTACCAACCAAACAATACGGATTTTCGTCACTTAATCTTCCGCCGATTAAAAATGCCGAAATATTATACTCCGAACACACATTCATAGCGGCAAGACTGTTTGTAATAACCGTAATATCATTTATGTTTTTCAGATATTCCAGCATAAAATAGGTACTTGTGGAGCTGTCCAGAAAAACAACATCTCCCCCTTTTACCATTGATGCCGCACAACGGGCAACGATTGATTTTTCCTTGGAATTTTGATGACTTCGCAAATTAAACGGAATCTGCCGATTTACGGATTCTTTAAGCTCCGCTCCGCCGTAGCTGCGCAAAATAAGACCTTTCATTTCCAGTCTTTTCAGGTCACGGCGGATACTTGACGGGCTTATATGTATCTTTTCCGCAAGATAATCCACCGTTACATAATTGTTTTCTTCCAAAAGATTCATTATCTCTTTTTCTCTTTCGTTGCCGTACATAATTTCACTTCCTTAATTTCGCTCAAAAGGTAAATCTCATCACATCTTGCATATTGTTGCGCATTTTGCGTGCATTTTTATAAAAACTTCCTTTTTTCTCGCCATTGTTGCTTTTTTATGACAACAATTATAT
>CAZTEA010000218.1:0-2418 GCA_964612315.1 uncultured Oscillospiraceae bacterium
GTTTGAGGGGCGTGTGTCAACCGACGTGTGGGTTCAAGTCCCACTGCTCGCACCACAAATTTCCTTTGTCGCTTTCCCTTGAGGAAGGCGGAGAGGATTTTTATATTGCCGGATTGTGTAAAGGTAGCACGACAGACTCTGACTCTGTTTGTCTGGGTTCGAATCCTAGTCCGGCAGCCATATCGAAGTAAAGTTCGCTTTGCTTCGATTTTTTTGTGCAAAAAAATCATTCGCCTGCTTCCTTGTTTATCGTTTTTCGCAAAAAGGCACATTTGCGTCGGCTGTTCGTTTGTAAATGCACTCATAACGCCTTTGGCTCATTATCGCCTTTTTGCGAGTTTGACCGAATATCAAAAGGTGTATCTGTATTGCAGTCAAGCCAAAAAGCACTTCTTTTGAAGTGCTTTTTTCTTACTTGCGGCTTGCCTCAATAAGCAAAGTCGGCAAATTATTATTTAATAAGATTTTCCAAAATTTCTTTAATATCCTTAAAAACATACGTGGGTTTTACCTCGCTTGTTTTTAAGTCTTCCATTGTTCCTTCTCCGCTTAAAACAAAGGCGGAGGAAACACCGGCGTTTTTGCCGCAAGCGATATCTGTGTATAATCTGTCGCCGATAACTATTGTTTCATCTTTTGAAAAACCGAATTTTTTCATTGCAAGATATACCATTTCGGGTTGCGGCTTGCCGATGAATTTGGGCTTGCGTTTTGTGGCGTTAAACAGCATTTGTGATACCGAACCGCAATCGGGGACAAATCCGTACCAAGTGGGACATACCCAATCGGGATTTGTTGCTATATAGTCGATTTGGCGGTTTAAAAGGATACAGGCATCTTCAAGCTTTTTAAAAGTCAGCTCCGTGTCGTATCCCATACACAAACAATCTATGTCATCTTGAAGCTCGTCGGTAATCGGCAAACCGAAACCTTTAAGCTGTTCTTTAAAAGCGGCGGTTCCAAAAGCGTAAATCTTTTTATAGTCTTTGTCCTTAAGATATATGCAAGTTGCATCAACAGAGGTCAAAAAATCCTCTTCGTTGGACTCAATTCCCAATGTTTTAAGCTTTTCTATGTATTTATCGACACTTTTGGAGGAATTGTTTGTAATAAAAACATATCTGCCTCCCGATTTTTTAACATAGTCCAAAAAATCCAATACTTTGTCGAATAAATCGTTATCCAAATATATCGTTCCGTCCATATCAAGAAGAAACAATTTCTTTTCTTTTATGCTCATTTAAGTTACTCCCGTATAAATTTATTTTACAAGCCTATGCGCTGGTAGAGATTTTACATTTATGGTCAATCATATCCAAGATGTTTTCTTCGCTGACCTGCGGCGGAATCTCAAGCATAAAGGTATATGTGCTTCCGTCATCGCCTTTTTCAATATGAACATCGTGAATTATGATTCCTTGTGCTTCAAAAAGATTGGCTATGTATTGCTGATACCCTTTAACGGTGACATTTTTAACAACCAATTTTTTTGATTTGGGTATTTTAAGCCAGGCAAAGTTTTTGTGCAAAAGTATCTGCGCCAAAATAATTAGCAAGGTACAGGAAATTCCGACAATATACATACCGGCACCGATTGCAAGACCAACACCGGAGGTAGCCCAAATTCCTGCGGCGGTGGTAAGACCTGTCACGGTGTTTTTATGCACAAATATCATACCTGCGCCCAAAAAACCGATTCCGCTGACCACCTGTGCGGCAATGCGTGCACCGTCAGCGCCCCTTGCACCTGCTTCACCGATGGTAATATCCAAAAAGCCGTATTTTGATATTATCATCATAAGTGCGGAGGCGCAAGCAACGACAAAGTGGGTTCGAATGCCCGCTTCTTTTGCACGGTTCTTTCGCTCAAGCCCGATTAAACCTCCGCAAAGCGCTGCCGCAATCATTCTGATTATGTACCACACTTGCTCAATATTAACAAATTCCAAAAAATCACCCCTTTTAAAATTTTTATGCTTAACTATGGTTTGCGGCGGCAACAATATTGCTTCCGAAAACATTTTTGACGATAATATCTCCGATTGAGACACTTTTGTCTATCTTGGCAGAGTTTATTATCTTCATACAATCAAAAATTTTGTCCTTTGGTATTGGTCTGTCTGTTTTAACGGGAACGGGCTCGCCCTTTGAGTTGAGAATAGTGGAGGTGATAATTCTTTCGGGATTGGTGCACTCCGAAACGGCATAATCCTCGCCACGCTTGCAGGTGTTTCCCGTAATGCTTAAAACCTTGCCGCGTTCAAGGCTGACAGTCATTTGACAGCCCAAAGGACAGCGAATGCAGGTAAGTTCTCGTTTTGTTATATTTTCACTCATTTAAGTTCCTCCAATTCAAATCTTAAAGCTTTTGCGCCGATTATCATATCGGATTTAAGGGTTATACACTCCATTTCGCCG